>CAVTLU010000004.1:0-34076 GCA_963735545.1 uncultured Acidobacteriaceae bacterium | reverse complement strand
AAGGATCTGCACAAGTCAGCTTCTGGCCCAATATCTGTTGCATTGCCGCTCGGAGCATAGTCGCGCTCACCCCACAAAGCCAGAGCTGAGCCGTCAACCGAACTCAACTGATCGCACATCGCCCCGAGCGCGAGGAAAGTGACTCACTTGGAATAAGATTGTCAAGCACAGAATTTCTAAAAGATGATCGCAGCGCGGCTAAAGCGAGCAGCCGAGAACATCGCCCCGCAAAACTCATGTGCATTGCTTTACGAAAATGATTTTCGGAGAGTGGAGCAACGAGGGAATGCGATGTGTGCCGCTTCGGGTGGTTAGCTAGCCGTGATTTCTCTGCGACCAACTTTGGGGGACATCCACGTAAGCACGATCCAGGGCGGCCACCGATTCGCATCCCAGCAGCTTTAAACTGCGCTCGATGTCTTCGCGCAGAATTTCCAGAGCGCGTGCTACACCCGCCTCGCCTGAGGTTGCCAGGCCATAGGCATACGCCCGGCCGCACAAAACCGCTCGCGCCCCCATGCAGAGAGCTTTGACTACGTCCGAACCGCGGCGAATGCCGCTGTCCATCATTATTTCGGCTTGATCCTTCACCGCCGCGACAACCTCAGGCAGCGCGCGCAACGAGGCCGGCGCGCCGTCGAGCTGCCGTCCCCCGTGATTAGATACCACCATCGCGGCCGCGCCGTGGTCGAGCGATCGGCGCGCGTCATCAGCGGTGAGAACGCCTTTGATGACAATCGGACCTCGCCAAAGCTCACGAATCCAGCTCAAGTCCTTCCAGGTAAAAACTCCGCGCTTCAACGCAGTGTGCGCCTGGCTGACTTGCAATACTCCGCGGTCGGGAGTGACGATGTTCGGCATCGTGGGCAGGCCGCCGTCAAGCAGGAACCGGGCAAGCCATCGCGGGCGCGCCAGAAACTGCGGTAGAAAAGGAATCTTTGACCGGAAGCTGCCCCTGAGAAGTTGGTCCATGCCGCCGCGAAGTTCGCGAGCGCGCTGGCCGATGACAGTACTGTCGATGGTAATCACCAGGACGGTGTATCCCACGGCCAGGGCCCGGCGCATGGCGTCTTCCGCAGCTTCACGTCCACCGGTGAGATACAGTTGGTACCAGACCGGTCCCTGCGACGCGGCCTTCACATCTTCCAGCCGGTGCCCCGAAACCGTAGAGAGAACGTAGCCCGTGCCTGCGGCGCCCGCGGCGCGCGCTGCGGCCACCTCGCCGTCCGGATGCATCACCCGACAATAACCGACCGGAGCCAGCAGGACTGGCATGGACAACTCGAAGCCCAAGACTCTCGTGCGCAAGTCACAGCGAGGAACTGCAACACCATGGCGTGGCCGGAAACCAACCTCATTAAAGGCGCGAAGGTTTTCCCGCAGCGTGACCTCACCCTCAGCTCCGCCGTCGATGTAGTCGAATACTACTTTAGGCAGGCGGCGACGCGCAGAGGAACGAAGATCATCTATGCTAACCACTCGAGAGGCGGCGGCTCGCCGGATCCCTGTCATCGACAAACTCCGGGGTTGGGGTTCTGCATAAGTGGGTCGTAGATCGTTCTCAGAGCACCACAGGCCGGACGTGTCGCGGTCTATCGATTAATTCTTTACTTTTTCTGCCCGGCTTCCAGGCCGGAGCCGCCTTGCTCGAATCCCGGCTGCACGTTGACCACGCCGAACTGGCGATCCTCGACCTCGCGGTGAGCCGCCATCGCCCACAAAAACGAGATGCGATGTCCTGGCACCGAAACATTCGGATGATATCCAGCGGGCATCAGCACGGCGTTTCCGTCACGCACCACCGTCACCAGTTCCGGGTACTCCGTATTGTTGTACACCAGTTGAATGCCAAATGCGGGATCGGGCATGTTGAAATAGACGTAAATCTCTTCCAGCATCTTAGCGTGCTCGTGCGGAGGCCAGCTCGTCCAGTTGCCGGGTTCCGAGTCGGTGAATCCCGCGACCAGCCTGCCCGCCTGAATATTCTTCGCCAGCAGCATACTCAGATGACGCTTACATCCGAGGCCACCGGTATTGAAACTCAATCCCGGATTCTGCTCGACCTCCGCAAAACGAACCACCTGCACTGGGTAGTGCTGAGCGACATCGGCGGAAAACTCGGCCAGGTCAACGTGGGAGTTTGTCTTGATGATCACGGAGGAGTCTCGCGGAACATAAACCGAGTCGAAGCGGCCGATCCGTATTTCTTCGTTCTCGATCGCTACGGTAGCCTCTCCCGAAAGGCAAATCAGACCGGTCTCCCGCTCTCCCGTTTGGAATGACTCCCTGGACTCCGGACCGTCGAGGATAATGCGTCCATAGGCCAGATGTTGAGCCGAGCTGTTCTCAGGCGTGACGGCGATGCACCGGCCGCTGTGTGCGTTGGTGCTGCGGAAAACCATCTTTTCAGCATCGCCCTGCACTGTCATTGAAATCCCTCCCCCTAGCGCGGAACGCCCTCTGCTCCTGTAGCAGCTTGAATTACGAAAAAAGCCTCTCCGGCGGCATGACTGTTCGGAAACACTGGACAGGGCTGGCTAGCCTATGGGCTTGAGCCCTCACCTCGACCGGCAGTGTCAAATCGGCGCAGTGCGGCAAGGCTGCATTGGCCTTCACCCGGCCGCAAGTCAGTGCAATCACGACAAAGGCAGCAGCATAGAAAGCGCTCTCCACTGTGTCAAACCATAAAAACTGAAATCAGAATTCAGCCAGACTCAATGAAGGCGCGCGCACGCTACAACTTGTTGCAGAACTCGTATGGCCGACAACTCTGGTCAGTTCGACCGGGCCGAGATTCCGCAGGTTCATTTAGGCTCGCTGAATGGCGACAGCAGTTTTTTTGCTTTGACACGCTGACCGCCCGCCTCCTATATTCCGCAGACGCTGTCGCTGGTTTTTCGGCAACTTGGGGCGACTGGTTACGTCCATCGAGCAGACACACAAAAGTGAAACAAGCTCCGGAGCGGCCCAAGCTATGGAAACTACATCCCTCAACACGTTCGGCTCCAGCGGGAAAAGCAGTTCCGCGGATGCGGTCGCGGCTGATCAGATCCTGCCCGCAGTGGAAAACATCTTGGCGGCCACGCAAGTCCTCGATATGCACACCCACCTATTTCCTCCGGCCTTTGGCAGGCTCGGATTGTGGGGCATCGATGAACTGCTGACTTACCACTATCTTGAAGCGGAGTTCTTTCGCTCGTCCGATTTCACTTACGATCTCTACTGGTCGCTTTCTAAGCGCGATCAGGCGGACGTTATCTGGCAGGCATTGTTCCTCGAGAATTCACCTGTTTCGGAAGCTACGCGCGGAGTCATCGCCGTTCTCGACGCCTTCGGCCTACCTACCGGCAGTTCGGACTTGTCCGAGGCGCGTTCTTTCTTTGCCGCTCAAACCATCGAGGCTCATGTTCAGAAAGTACTTGAGCTGGCCGGTGTGCGACGGGTGGTGATGACCAACGATCCGTTGGATCCCGAGGAGGCCCGGGTTTGGATGAATGGCGGCAAGGGCGATTCTCAGTTTCAGGCCGTGCTCCGCCTTGATCGGATTTTGCGGGGCTGGGCGGAGAACTGGCATGTGCTCAGTGGTCAGGGCTACGACGTAGACGACCGTGTGTCGGGCAATTCGATCGCGGAGATTCGCAGGTTCCTCGCCCGATGGTGCGAGCGCATGCGCCCCGCCTACATGGCGGTTTCGTTGCCCTACTCCTTTCGGTTTCCAGAGGACACGCCGGCCAGCAAAATCTTGAGCAAGGCAGTCTTGCCATGTTGCCGTGAATTTGGCTTGCCGTTGTCTCTAATGATCGGAGTGCGCTACAAGGTCAATCCCAGGCTTCGTTTGGCTGGCGACGGTGTGGGCAGAGCCGATCTCAGCGCCCTCGAGTATCTTTGCCGCAATTACCCGGAGAACCGCTTTCTAGCCAGCGCGCTCAGCCGCGAGAACCAGCACGAACTGTGCGTCTACGCCCGGAAATTCAACAATCTCTTGCTCTTCGGCTGCTGGTGGTTCCTGAACAATCCTTCCATTGTCGAGGAGGTTACGCGCGAACGGATTGAACTACTGGGAACCAGCTTCATTCCTCAGCATTCTGACGCCCGGGTGCTCGAGCACTTGATTTACAAATGGCGGAACACGCGCCTTACTCTCGCGCCCATTCTAGCCCATGCTTACCGGCGAATGTCCGAGGCTGGACGCAACGTGACCGCGCAGGAGATTCAGCGCGATGTGAATCGCCTGTTCTGCTCTAATTTTGAGCGGTGGATCGGCCCCAGGGCGATCAAGGACTGACGGTTTTTCGGCTTAACCCTTCAGCATGGCTTGCAAAGAGTTGGCGATGGCTTCGGTCAACTGGCGAGGATAGTCGGTGCGCACCATCGCCAGCCCCAAACTTCTCGTGGTGCGGTGCCCTTCGATCCTGAAAGTCTGGAAAAAGCATGGCCGTTGCCGGAGCGCGTGTTCGGGCAACACCGAATACCCAAAACCTGATTCCACCAGTCGCTTGATCGCTTCGGTGTCATCCGCCTCCATGACCACTCGGGGCGTCACGTTGATTTCCTTGAAGTTCCGATCGATCATCTGCCGCAGATTGCTGCGCTTGGGATAGAGAAGAAAGGGAACGTCAACCAGGTCCGCGGGCCGTAGCGTCCCGGTATGGCGGCCATGAACCCGCCGCGGTGCGTGCCTCAGAATCAGCAGTTCTTCTTCAAAAAGCGGCATGATTTTGAGACCTTCTTCGGGAACCGGAAGGGTGATCAGACCTAAGTCAAAGCGGCGATCGTGCAATCCCGCCACGGTTTCCTCGGTGGCATTTACTGTCACGCAGATTTCCGCCTTGGGATACTGCTTCCGCAACTGCCGCAGTGGTTTGCCAAGCTGGTAGATCAGCGTGGTTACGCCGGTGGAGAAGTGGAATGGCCGCCGGTCTTTCGCCGAGTCACTCTCAAACTCCTGCTTGATCTGACTGGTCAGCCTCACCATCGCCTTCGCGTGCTCCGCCAGGCGCTGCGCCGCGGGAGTGGGTAGCAGCTTATTCCCGTTGCGCACGAACAGTTCCGTGTGCAGTTCGTCGGCGAGTTTGTGGAGCTGAAGGCTCACCGCGCCGGGGGACAAAAAAACCTTCTCCGCCGCACGCGTCATGCTCGGTGAATCCATCACGGCAAGAAAGAGCGTCAGTTGATGAATATCCATGTGTCTTCCCCCTCCCTCGCAGATTATGCCGGCACGGGCGGGACCTCGCTCTTCCGGCCTTCTTTGCGGCGTTTGCGGATTATCTTTGCGCCCTTTGCGGTTTAGTGCTTTCCCCTGGCCAGCGGCCCAAGAGCTTTTAACCGCAAAGAACGCGAAGTGACACGCAATGGGCCCCGGCACCATGTACCGTCAGTATTCTTGAGTCTGATTAAAGCTGCCCTTCAGTTATTTTCAGTTTGACACTCCGGAAGCACGTCTCTATCGTTTTGCCTGCTGAACCCCGCATACTGTATCAAAGCGCACGGACGGTTGCCCGTTTGTCGGCAAGCGATCCTGGGACGGCTCGGCATTCGAGGACCCCCATGACTTTGAGAAAGACCCTAGACAGCCTTCGTCGGCTAATTATTCTGGGAATACCATTGCTTTTTCTGCCCGCCGAGGGCCATGCGGTAGTCCAGGCGATTGAGTCCCCCGTCTTGCGCCTGGAGATAACTACGAGTCCCTATGCCTACCGGATAATCGAAAAGTCCACGGGCGAAGTGTTGCTTTCACAATGCAATACCGGCTTTACCTTCGGAGCCGAGTTCTATCCGGTAGCCAACGCAATCAATCTCGTGCCTGGCCCCAATAGAATCCAGGCCAGCCTGGTGATTGAAACTGCGGGGCGCGACAAACTTCCGGGCGGAGCCTCGGACAAAGGGCAGGTGGTGTTCACCTTTGTAAAGCCCGAAGTTTTGCAAGTGCAGATCACATACAACAACGCCTCTCCCAGCGAAATTTCCGAGGAATTCAACGACCAGGGTGAACACTACTACGGCATCTGGGAATATCCTTTCGGTGGACACATTGACAATCGAGGAGCCGACGCGGATTTTCTCGGCTTAGGCAACGAGCGCTATGTGCATCACGCCAGCGCCAGGGCGCCTTTTTACATGACTTCAAGGAAGTACGGCATTTATGTCGAAAGCCCCGCCCAGGCCCACTTTTCAGTTGCTCAAGTGGGGAAGACGAGTTTCTCTTTCAAAGAATCGCAACTGAAATACCAGATCATTTACGGTCCTTCCTACGCCGAAATCCTGAACCGCTACAACGTTATGGCAGGACCAGCATTCATGCCCCCGCTCTGGGCCTTTGGAACCATCTGGTGGAGAGACGACGAGCATGACGATCTGCGCGACGCCACCAACGCCCAGGACAAAGTGATTAGCGATGCCGACCGCCTGCGCAAACTGCACATTCCGGCGGGCGCCATCTGGCTGGATCGCCCATATGGCACCGGCGATCAAGGCTGGGGAGGCATGGACTTCGATTCCTCCTTTCCCGATCCGCCAACGATGATTCGTGATTTGCGCGACCGCGGCATGAACCTGCTGTTGTGGACCGCCAACCGCTGCTCCGGCAAGATCTTTGAGGAAGGATCAGCCAAAGGCTATCTGTTTCCCGCCAAGTGGCCGCCGCCGACATTCGCCGTCCCGAGGTGTACGACTGGTGGAAGGAAAAACTAAATGCCTACGTTCGCCTGGGCATCAAGGGCTACAAGATCGATCGCGGCGAAGAAAAGGAAATGCCGGATTCGCTCCAGAATCAGTTCGCCGTTCTGTTCCCGAAGCTATCGGCGGAGGGATTGAGCGCCGCGTATGGCAATGACTACTTTATGTTCGCCCGTAGCGCGAATGACACCACGCGAAAATACGCTGCGATCTGGAACGGGGATTCGTGGTCGAATTTTGGCGGGCTGCAAACATCACTGAAGAACGGTCTGCGCGCCGGCGCCATCGACTTTCCCATGTGGGGGTCCGATACCGGCGGCTATTTTGCGCCCGCGCACCCCGACAAGGACCTGCTGGCTCGATGGCTGGAGTTCAGCGCTTTCAGCCCAATGATGGAAGTGATCCTCGGCCCAAAACGGACCGTGTGGTACGACTACGACGACGAACTGGTCGCAATCGCGCAGAAGTATTCCGCCGCCCACCATGATCTGATCCCCTACACACGGTCTTATATGTACCAGGCCACGCAAACCGGGATGCCGATCATGCGGGAGCTTATTCTCGCTTATCCGGGTGATGATCATCTTAGCGATCTGTGGGATGAATACCTGTACGGAGCCGATATTCTTGTGGCGCCGGTGATGGCCGCGCAGGCGAAGGAACGAAAGGTCTATCTGCCCGCGGGGCGCTGGCTGAACTACAACGACAAACGAACTGTTTACGCCGGGGAGAGCACGATTACGGTGGAGGCCGCGCTCGGAACAATCCCGTTATTCGTTCGGGAAGGGGCGATCATTCCGCGCGGCGACATCGTCAAATTGAACAATAACTGGGAAGCAAACTGGGTGCCGAAACTGCGAATCGAGGTCTTCGCTTCACCGTCGAAGGCAACCGCGTTCGACTATTTTACCGGTAATCAAGTACAGAAAATCTCGGCGGCGCCTTCGGGCGATGGGTTGCGGATCCAGTTTGCCGATCTGGGGACGGACGGTTCTGTCCGAATCTACTGCAAGGTGGTGCGAGAGGTAGTGAGGAACGGAAAAACACTGCGGGAAGGGTCAGATTATCAGTACGACCCGCAAGCCAGAGAACTAACCGTTCCCTTTTCCGGGCCCACCAACTTGACGGTGAAAGACGCGACCAGCCTATTCGAGTAAGCAAGCCGACAGGCCAGCTAGTTTTACTTGTGCATGCGCGGTGGAGCGCCCAATCGACCCGCTCGAGCATCTGGTGCGAATCCAGGTGCCCTAGCTCCTGGGTTCGGTTGACTAATCCTTTAGATTCATTTGCTTGGCCGATCTTCGGAGAGGCCCGTCACCGTGACTGTAGTCAAAATTGTGGTGGTGAAATCCTGAACATTCTTCAGGTTTCAAAAGTCTGTAATTTATTGGATGCTCAATTTCAAAGGACTTCCGAGAGGTCTACCTTGCAAAGCACCTGGTCCCGAACCAGTACAAGAGCCGCGCGACACCTTTTTGTACTCACAGAACAGCGGATGCAGAGCCCTCATCTGCTGCATGGCCGAGTTTTTGGCCAGTGCACGCTCCGCGAGTATGATCTGGGCGTTATGCGCACCCTCGGCATACTAGACTTGAGCCTCGTCTCTTTCAGAGCGAGCGGCAAATATCCCCTACCACGCGAGTCCGTCCCTCGATGTGAGCTTTAGCGCAGTCTCGTACAACTGCCCACGCAAAGACTCGACGGCAGGAAAATAACGGACTCCAGTCCCAGAACTCGGAAGCTCTGATGCGATTTCTACTTCGTAGGCTGCTCGAAATTTGGGTAGTGGGTCAGTTTGGAAACTGACCCACTACCGAAATTTGGATTCGATTTCCAAGATAAAGAAATTGGTGAAACAGTGTGTGCGTACAACATTGTGCCGGGCGGGTATTCCTCCCGGTACTCTCTTCAAAACTCGGCTCATTTCTCGATGTTTCGCAACCAGGTGGAAAGCTGGGCGCGTAGCTGTTGTTTGTATTCATCCAAGGTCGCGAACTCATAGGCAGCGCACTTGGGTTGCGATTGGAAGGGCGATTTCAATTCGGCAATCCCTGGCTCGACTTCATTCGCTGCCTTGAAGAACATCGCCACTCCCTCCATCAATGACGCCGGATCGTCCTTCAGTCGACAGGCCAGGTTGTAATCGGGCTCGAAATTTCTCGTGGATGGTCCCCAGGTGTTCTGCAGTACCTGAATAAAGAACCTGCACTGGCGGATATTGTCCTCGACCGCGGTCCGGAAGATCAGTTTGTTCGACATGAGAGGCACGATCGAGAGCGGCACAAAGAGGATGTTTCGAGGCACGCCCTCCGCCTCATTCACCTGGCCTACCACGTCATGGAAAGCCTGCCGCTCCGGTTCCAGATCGCCGGGAGTGGCGCAGAATATACGGTGCATGGTGTAGGGCATAGCCGGTCGCCATCGACGATTGCGCGCCACGTAGCCTAGCACAGGCCCAGGGGCGGAGGCCGCAATCGCAGATTTTCGATTTCGCAAATTCATCAACATTTTTATTGACACGGGCGCGAGTCGTGTTAACGTGATCGACCATCCCGGGGGAGTAGATTCCAAACCTGTTGAAAAGCAGTCGTTGAAGTGAGGAAAGAGGCTCGCGCATGAACGTCTATGTCGGCATGCTTTTATTGGTTGGGTTTGACTACGCGCCGGTGGGCTGGGCTTTTTGCGATGGCTCGCTGATTTCTATTTCGGGCAATGATGTCTTGTACAGCCTGATCGGTACCACCTATGGTGGCAACGGCCAAACGACCTTTGGGTTGCCTGATCTGCGCGGGCGCACCCCCATCGGTATTGGCCAATCGACGGTGGGCGGCAACTATCAGCTCGGCCAGATCGGCGGAGCGGAGAATGTCGCGATTTCTCAGAGTACTTATCCCACGCATACCCATTTTGTTTATGGAACCTCGGGCGTAGCAGGCGCCGCCAACCCAGCGGCGGCGATACTGGCCGGAGGACGCTCCATCTATGCCAGCAACACCACGGCGACCGTCGATTTGAACGCTGCCATGGTGACGGCGAGTCCCGGCCAGGGCCTACCACATCCCAATCTTCAGCCGTACCAAACGCTGAACTGGATCATCGCGCTTGAGGGCATATATCCCAGCCCGTAGTAGAAAAAATGTATTCGGGTGAGGGTAAGACCGAGACTTTGAGGCACGCACACGAGAGGGGAGTCTGCTATGGATCAGTTCTTGGGCCAGTTGGCATTGTTTCCCTGGAGTGTAATTCCGAAGGGGTGGATGCCGTGTCAGGGGCAAATACTACAGATCAGCGCGAACCAGCCGTTGTTCGCCCTGATTGGAGTCACGTTCGGCGGCGACGGAAGAACCACTTTCGGCCTGCCCGATCTGCGGGGTCGAACTCCAATTATGTCGAGCCCCTCCTATCCGTTGGGGGCCCAGGGTGGCGAGGAGTTCCATCAGCTCACCGCACAGGAAGTGCCGCAGCACAACCACCTGATCATGGCCACTACCAACGCGGCGCAGCCGACGCCGCCCAGAATCACGAATAGCCTATTGGGAACATCCAACCCAAGTATTTATGCGCAGGCAATGCCGTCCACGAACAACCCGTTGGTCAATTCGACATTGGCGCCTTTTGGCGGAAACCAGGGACACGAAAATCGAACGCCCTTCCTGGCGATGAGCTGGTGTATCGCCATAAGCGGCCAGTTTCCGTCATTTAACTAGGTGAAAAGGAGAACGAACATGTTTGTTTTTATTGGCTCGCTGATGCTGGTGCCGTACACCCGCTCACCTACAAATTTCGCCTTCTGCCAGGGACAGCTCGTATCCATCTCAACGAACACGGCGCTGTTTGCCTTGCTGGGCACGTACTACGGCGGCGACGGAATCAAGACGTTTGGCTTGCCCACACTGCCGGGCTGCCTGGCGGTCGGGCAGGGACAAGCCCCGGGGATGGGCAGCTACGTCATAGGCCAGAAGGGAGGGGCTGAGAACGTGACCCTACAAACACCGCAGGTGACCGGGCACACTCACCAGGCGATGGGAACCGATACTGTCAGCAACTCGGTGAGTCCAACCTCTGCGCCTTAGGCAAACCGAATGACAACACGCAACTTTATACGACGACTGCCAGCAACCTGGTTCAAATGCAGTCTCAGTCGGTTCAGAACTACGGCAGCGGTGGGGCCCACAAGAACATCATGCCCTATACCACTTTGAATTGGATTATTGCGATGCAGGGCATTTGGCCGGCTCGTAGTTGAAGCGTTCTACCCTGGGGCCAGCGCTGCTGCTGGCCATTTTCTTTTCCGGAAATGACGAACCTGACTGCAGACTCCATCATTACGGTGCGACGGTCTGATCCCGGCGACCGGGACTTTCTTTTCAACCTTTACTGCACCGTTCGCGCTCCCGAATTTGCGCTGCTGGCGCTGCCCGATGCGCAGAAGCAGCAGCTTATCCGCATGCAATTTGCCGCGCAGCAGGATGCCTACCGCGCACAGTATCCCGGATCGGATTACGTCATCGTCCTGCAAGACGGCCGGCCCATCGGCCGGCTCTGGATCGCCCAGACGGTGGACGAATTCCACCTGGTGGATATCGCCGTTCTGCCTCAATCGCGCAACGCCGGCATCGGCACGCTTTTGATTCGGCAGTTACAGGCGGAAGCGCGGCGGGCGGGCAAGCTAGTGCGATCCGCCGTGTTCCGCTTCAATCCTGGATCGTTGCGGCTTCATCAGCGTTTGGGATTCCGCATCAGTGGCGAAGATGCGGTCCAGGTCTATCTGGAGTGGAATCCAGGTGATGGCCCGTCGGTGACGGCGTGAAAGGGCGCTAACTCTACCGCAGAGTTGCAACGCGCAGCTAACCTGCTCAGGCCCGATCAAGGTAGCGTTTATGCGGTCCTGTTCCGATTTCGTAACAACCTCGCTACACAAGTGTAAAGCTTTGCATTTCTCGAAGTTTTCATTTGACAATTGTGCTCGCTTCCCGGCCAAACTGCCCGACAGTCGGGTCGTTTCAAGTTTTTCTCTTCCTCCCAGGCCCGAGAACGAGACTTGTCACCGGAGACCCACGGCAAGGGCGCAGTTTGCGAACTTGCCTGATAGCGATGGTGTGTCTCGGCGCCTCCCAGACCCAGGAGCCCATTCATGGCGATGTGTAAACGGCCCAGCCTATTCGGATTCTTCCTCTGCACGTTCTTTCTTCTCCTGGCGTCAACCCTGGGCCATGCGGTAGGCGGATGCAGCACGGCTGCCGGCGTGACCACCTGTACGGGCGGGCAGGCAACTGCGATAACGGGCAACAACCCGTCCCACAGCAGCGGCGTGTACCAGGCAGCCGACACTTACCCGTCTACCCTTACCGTCACCGGACAGACTGGCACGATCTCCACCATCAGTGTTCAGCTGAATGGATTGAACTCTGACACCGGCAATCAGGGAATCGGCACGGCGGACCTACAGGTTCTGCTTGTAGCTCCCGACGGCAGCACATATATGGAAATTATGGGGGACGTCGGCAATCCCAATAATCCAGAAAATTGGAATGCGGTGACGCTCACCATCCAGGATGGCGCCACTCACATGCCATATTCCGGTGACGACCCTTGCATTATTCCGATGGGAAACCCGGGCTGGTCGCCCTTGAATGTGCCGCCGGGATCGACCAGCGTCGGGCCCTATGCTCCGACCTCCTGCCCGTTTGGCAACAATGCGGAGTTCTATCCTTCGCCTGGACCTGGGACGGTCAGCTCCGCCGCGAACCTTTCCGCGCCGGTCGGCACCGCCACCATGAACACCAAGTTCGGTGGCCTTAACCCGAACGGTACTTGGAGTTTGTACCTGGTCGACAATGCCGGCGCTGCTGACACGCCATTTGACACTATCGCCATTAGCTCCTGGACCCTGATCTTCACCCTCAACACAACTCTAACTTCGACCACCACGACGCTCAGTACCAATCTCAACCCATCGTTCACCTCGGGGGCGAACAGCTCGGTGACGCTGACTGCCACAGTGACAGGCAGCGGCACACCCACGGGAAGTGTGACCTTCAAGGACGGGACAAACGCCCTCACGTGCAGTCAAGGCGCCCAGCCGAGGCCTCTTTCCGGCGGCCAAACCACCTGCACCACGACCTTCGCCACCGAAGGCAACCATGTGCTCACCGCGGTGTACGGAGGCGACAGCAGCAATTCCGGGAGCACGAGTTCACCGTTAAACCAGTTTGTCGAGAATCACACAACCGGCACTTACTGCAACACCGGCGGCATCACCATGCCCGGAGTAGACAACACCTCGCCCTACCCCTCCGTTATTAACGTGAGCGGGATCAGCAACGCCGTGGCCACAGTTTCACTTACGTTGAACAATTTCTCCTCGAACCCGGCTGCGGACGCCGTCCGCATGCTACTGGTTTCACCGGATAGTACCAAGGCCCTGGAGTTTTTCTCCGCCGGCACTAACGCCACCAACGGCACTTACACATTCAACGACACCGGCGCGCAGGCGCCAAATGGGAGCGTGCTTTCGCCGGGCACGTACCAACCCTCAGTCTTTACGGTCGGCGATGTATTTACACCCCAGCCGCCGCTGCCCGCGCCGCAGGTTCCAGGCAGCTTCACGGTGGCCGCACCCGCAGGCGCGGGCACATTCGAATCCACTTTCAACGGCGCCACGGCCAACGGCGCATGGTCGCTGTTTGTCTACGACGACGACGGCCCAACCGCCAATGGCTCGATCACCGGCGGCTGGTGTCTGGACATCACCCAGGCATCGGGCGCAGCCACAACCACCACGGTAACCTCAGGGCCCCATAACCCGTCTCTCACCGGCGAAAGCGTGACCGTGACCGCGACCGTGAAGAGCGGGGGCAACCCGGTGTCGGCGGGTACGGTCAGCTTTACCGAGAATGGACAAAACATCGCCGGCGGCCCCACCAGCCCCATCACGTTAAACGGCGCTGGACAGGCCAGCTTCAGCACCACGGCTCTTCCCGAAGGCGATCACAACATTCTTGCGACCTATAACGGCGTCGCCAACACCTACGCGCTCAGCTTTGGAAACAAGATCCAGCGCGTGGACAGCTCGACGGTTTTCAGTCAGAACGCGAACGTGCTGTCGTACTGCAACCCCGGAACAATCACGATTCCTAGCGCGCCTGCCCCCAACGACGAAGGCCAGGCCAGTCCGAACCCGTCGAACATCTTCGTGACCAATGCGCCGGGCACGATCAATCACGTCAGCGTCACGCTGAACGGCGTGAAGCTCTCGAGCCCGTATTACCTGACGTCGCTGCTCGTGGGTCCGCTCAATACCACGGCGGACAGCCTGGATTTCTTTTCGGATGTGGGAGGCTCTACTCCCATGAGCGCAGGAGTGAACGTGACACTCAGCGACGGCGCTGCATCCAGTTTGTCCACCGGAGCCGGAGGATCTGCATTGATAGCAGGCACTTTCAAGCCCACCAGTGGGAAAGGCAGCGACTCATTCTTCGCCAGCGCTGACGGGTTCTACACGCCGCCGCTATCGTCAGGGGTCGCGGCTCATTATGCCGCTCCGATCGGCACCTCCACGCTGGACGGAACCTTCGCAAGTCAGAATCCGAACGGCATTTGGAGTCTGTACCTCAATCAGGATAATTTCGCCACCGGCAGCAGCATCAGCTCGTGGTGCGTGAACCTGACGGAGAATCAGCCGACGCTCGCAGTCGCCAAGCACCACTCGGGCGATTTCGCGCAGGGACAGCAGGGCGCGCAGTTTACGGTGGACGTTACCAATAACGGGCCGGGTTCCACCGGCGACCCTGACGGCCACCATCCCCTGACCGTCGTGGACACTCTGCCTGCGGCCTTCACGCCCGGCGCACTTCCCACTGGCACACCCTGGGACTGCTCGGCGGTGAGTCAGACTGTGACCTGCACCAGCGACGCGGTCGTCGCTGCAAACGGCAGTTATCCCACGCTGACGATTCCCGTAAACGTAGCGAGCAATGCGGGAGCCAGTGCGAACAACCAAGTCTCAATCAGTGGCGGCGGAGCGGCTGCCACCCTTTCCAACATTGACACCGTGACCATCGACCCGGCCCCGGTTCTCGCCCTCTCGAAAACCCACCCGGGCAGCTTCAACGCCGGCCAAACCGCGGAGTGGGATATCACCGTCAGCAACACCGCCGCTGCCAGCAGCATCACCACCGGCACTACTACCGTGTCGGACAGTCTGCCTGCGGGATACACGCTGAATACCTACACCGGCACTGGATGGGGCTGCTCCTTCTCAGCACCATCGGTGACTTGCACTTCGACCCAAGGCGTAACTGGAGGCTCCAGCTTCTTCGCCATCGCGCTGACGGTCAATGTCCCCCTGAATTCTCCGAGTTCGGTGACCAACACGGCCAGCGCCTTTGGCGGCGGCGATTTGGTCCACGTGAACCTAGGCACAGCCGCGACCGGCTCGGACAGCAACGTTCCGGTGAATCCGGCGACGGTACAGATCAAAGTGACGACCAATCCAGCGGGATTGAGCTTCATGATCGATAGCACTGGGCCGTTCACCAGCCTGCAGACGGTGACCTGGAATGTAGGCTCGGCGCACACGATTTCGACGACCGCGACGCAGAGCGGGGGCGCGGGCACACAATACGTGTTCACGAGTTGGTCGGACAGCACGACTACGGCATCTGATTCGATTACGTCGACGCCTTCTACTGCCACAACCTACACTGCCAACTTCACCACACAATATCTGCTGACCGCGGTGGCCAACCCGTCGAATGGCGGCACGGTTACCCCCGCGGCGCCCACGTTCTACAATGCAGGCACGAGCCAGCCCATTACGGCAACGGCAGGGGGGAGCTTCGCATTCAACGGCTGGTCGTCGAACCCGGATATTGCGAATACCAGCTTGACCAGCACCACGGTCACAATGAACGCACCGGAGACCGTCACCGCGAACTTCGTTTCGCTTCTGCAGGCGCCTGCCATCATCAGCGCCAACAGCGCCAACTTCGCAGTGGGCCAGCACGACACGTTTACGGTACTGACGACCGGTAACCCACCGCTAACAATCACCGATGGAGGCGCCACTCTGCCTAGCGGCGTAACGTTCGTCGACCACAACAACGGCACGGCAACTTTGCAGGGCACGCCCGCAGCGGGAACGCAGAGCGCGAGCCCGTACACGTTCACCATCACAGCGAACAACGGGGTTAACCCGAACGCCACCCAGCTCTTCACCCTGACCGTGACGATCCCCACACCTTTCGTTGACATCGTTAGGCCCACCGCCGGGGCACCAGGCTCGACTCCCTCGTCGCTCACCATATCCGGAGCGAATTTCGTCAGCGGCTCCAAGGTGAATTTCAACGGAAGCTTGCTTACGCCCGCGAGCGTCACCAGCAGCCAGATCGTGATCAACGGCCTCTCCGGCCTTCCGGCAAATGGAATCACGCTGCCCGTCACTGTGGTCAACCCCAATTCCGCCCCGCTGGTGGGGACGTCAAATGTGGCGTTCTTCCCCGTGACTACGGCCACGCCCTTGGTGAACACCAGCCGAACCGATTACGGTACCGGCGACCTCCCGTTTTCAGTTGCAGTTGGGGACTTCAACAGCGATGGCAAGCTGGATCTGGCCGTGGTGAACGACGTCTCCCATACGGTCACCATTCTGCTGGGCAACGGCGACGGCACCTTCGCACCTCCTCCCGCACCCGCCACGCCACCGGGGACCGGCCTCAATCCGGCGGCAATTGCAGTGGGAGATTTCAACGGAGATGGCAAGCTGGATCTGGCGGTGGCCACCCAGTGCGGCAACGACCCTTCATGTCTAAGCGGCGCCGTGAGCATTTTGCTGGGCAACGGCGACGGTACCTTCGCGGCGCCTCCCTCTCCCGCCACGCCACCTGGGACCGGCAAAATTCCGCTGTCGATTGCAGTGGGGGATTTCAATGGCGACGGCAAGCTGGACCTGGCCGTGGTCAACTCCGGTGACCGCAACGTCAGCATTCTGTTGGGCAATGGCGACGGTACCTTCACGGCTGCTGCCGCCTCGCCCGCGACCGGCGACCTGCCGGAGTCAGTGGCTGTAGGCGACTTCAATGGCGATGGCAAGCTGGATCTGGCGGTGGCCAACAGTTTCAGCGCCACGGTTACCATTCTGCTGGGCAATGGCGACGGCACCTTCACGGCTGCCACCTCGCCCGCGGTCGGCGTGCAGCCGGAGTCAGTGGCGGTCGGCGACTTCAATGGCGATGGCTACCCCGACTTGGCCGTGGCCAACTATAGAGACAATACGGTCAGCATTCTGCTGAACAAGGCCGACGGGACCGGGACCTTCCAGGCCCAGATCACATTTCCGGCCGGCTCCGGGCCGACCTCGGTCGCAGTCGGGGATTCCAACGGCGATGGCAAGCTCGATCTGGCAGTGGCCGACAATGGCGGCAGTACGGTCAGTATTTTGCTGGGCAATGGCCTGGGTAGCTTCACGGCTGCTGCCACGCCGTCAGTTGGCTCTCATCCAAACTCGGTCGCGGCCGGCGACTTCAATAACGATGGCAGGCTCGACTTTGTGACCACCAACCCTGGCGACACCCCTCCTACAGGGGCTACCGTTCTGCTGCAGGCTCCGCTGGCCGCAGCCACGCCCACAACCGGCCTGAGCTTCGGCAATCAACCCATCAACACTTCGAGCGGTTCGAAGACGGCCACCCTGACCAACAACGGCAGCGCTCTGTTGACGATCACCGCTGTCAGCGCCAGCACCGGCTTCACCACTACCACCAATTGCGTTGGCACCCTGCAGCCGGGCGCCCACTGCGACGAGTCCGTAACTTTTAGTCCGACGACGGCCGGACCGACCAGCGGCGCGGTCCTCACCTTCACCGACAATAGCGGCTTCGTGGCCGGCAGCACGCAAACCGTACCGCTGAGCGGGACCGGCTTGCCCGGGACAAATACGACTGTAGCGGTTGACGATGCCGCAACCCAATCAGCCTGGAGTGGCACCGAAGTGACTGGCGCTTCCGCTTACGCAGCCTCTACGGTCCTCCCCATTGTTGGCGGCGGGCCTACTCCTACCGGCAGCGTGACCTATAGCTTATACGGGAATAGCACATGCGCCGGCACCGCCAGCACATCTACAGTAACCCTATCCCTGGGCGCCGCGCCGCATTCCAGCGCCTCCGGCCCGTTGTCGCCAGGGACTTATTCTTTCTCTGCGAGCTATTCGGGCGACTCCAACTACGGCGGTTCCACCAGCACCTGCGCCTCCTTCTCGGTCATGAGTGCGACCCCGGCAGTGGGCCTGGTGAAGAGCGTGACCTCATCCGGGCCTTACAACGCGGTCGGCCAGACTATCTCGTACACCTTCAGTGTCACTAACACGGGCAACGTAAGCCTGACGTCAGTCGGGGTCACCGATACCGACACGGCCCCCGCAGGGGCATTAACCTCCGGTCCCAATTGCCAGTCTCTGAGCAGCCCATCTGGGTCATGCTCGGGCTCCACAACAACTCTCGCTTCGGGGCAGAAGGCGAACTTCACCGCCACTTACACGATCACGCAGGCCGACATAAACAAGGGATCGGTCGCTGACTCGGCAACTGCCAACGGAACGCCTCCAAGCGGTCCTCCTGTCACTTCAAGCCCTTCGACGGCAACGGTCAGCTTGACCCAGACCCCGGCACTAACTCTGGCGAAGAGCGCGAGCGTAACGAGCTACTCCGCGGCCGCTACTCCGATCACCTACTCCTTCAAGATCACCAACACGGGCAACGTAACCCTGACCTCGGTCGGGGTCACCGATCCGCACGCTGGTCTAAGCGCTATCTCCTGCTCCACTACTACGCTGGCGCCGGCGGCCTTCGAGACCTGCACCGCCGGTTACACCACCACCCAGGCCGACGTAAACGCGGGATCGATCGCCAACACGGCAACCGCTTCCGGAACACCGCCAACCGGCCCCGCCGTCACGTCCCACTCCTCGGTAACCATACCGCTGGGTGCCGTCAATGTGACTGTCGGCACCAACTTGACCGGGCCGACCATTTCGGTGGACCACGGAACGCCCTTCACCGGTTCCCAGATCTTCACTTGGAACCTTGGATCGCAGCACACCATCGCCACGACGACCCCGCAAGCGGGCACGACCGGCACGCAGTACGTGTGGAGCACCTGGTCCGACGGCGGGCCGATTTCCCACAGCGTCAGTGCAACGACAGCCACTACTAGTTACACAGCTAACTTTGGCACGCAGTATTTGCTGACCACAGCGGCGAATCCGGCAAGCGGCGGCACGGTCACTCCGGCCACGGGCAGCTACTACGCACCGGCCACCGTGGTAAATCTGACGGCGACGCCCAAGACCGGCTACCTCTTCTCTAGTTGGACCGGCCCGGTGGCCAACGCCAGCAGCGCCTCAACCACCGTCACCATGAGTGCCCCGCAGAGCGTGACGGCAAACTTCACTTCTAACATCAGCATCGTGCCCGCCAGCATTAACTTCGGAACGATCATGCAATATAAGGGCGTCACTCAACTGCTGCTGGTGACTAACAACAGCGCGACCGACCTGAAGTTCACGAAGATTTCGCTAGGGTCATTCCAAAATATCACCTCCCAATACCTGCTCTTCGACGGCGGATGCATGACCACGCTGGCGCCGGGCAAGTACTGCAGGATCAACATCAGCATCGCGCCCAACACTACGGGGAATGTTTCCGCGGTTCTGACCTTGCAGGACAGTGCGCCGGGCAGTCCGCAGACGGTGCCGATCACGGCGACGGTCATTGGACCGAAAGCCAGCCTGAGCCCATCCAGCCTCAGCTTTGGCAATCAGACGCTAAATACCCCTAGCGCCGCGAAGACTGTGACGCTGAGCAATCCGGGAGTGGGGCCGCTGACCATCAACAGCATCGCCGTTAGCGGATCCAACTTCAACGACTTCGGTATCACAACCAACGGCTGCGGCGGCACATTGGGCCAGGGATTAAGCTGCACCGTAAGCATAACGTTCACGCCGAAGTCGAAAGGCTCGCGTTCGGCAACTTTGACTTTCATCGACAACTCGACGGCTTCGAGTACCCAGACGGTCTCGCTCTCGGGAACGGGAAAATAGGGCCGTGTCCCTCGCCAGAATCATGCCCGGCAGTGAAATCAACAGCTTGCGAGATTTCCTCAATGTGCTCGCCTGCTATAACTCTGCCTCATGTCACGCTTGTTCTGGCTCTGGTTCGGACTAGTCGTTCGAATCTTTCGACCACGCCGAACCCTGCTCCTGGAGAATTTGGGCTTCGGCAGCAACTCACCATACTGAAGCGCAAGCATCCCAGGCCCCAGCTCCGCGCGTTCGACAAACTCTTCTGGGTGCTGCTCGCCGGTTTTGGTCCGCCTGGAAGCGATCTCTTATTGTCGTCACCCCGGAGACCGTGGTCCGTTGGCACCGGACTGGCTTCCGCATGTACTGGAGCTTCCTCTCGAAAGTGCGACAGCAGGTTGGTAGAAAAAAGCTCTCGAAAGAGATCAGGGCCTTGATCTTCCGCATGGTCGACGAGAACCCGACTTGGGGTGCTCCCCGCATCCACGGCGAACTTCTCATGCTGGGCTTCGAGGTCTCGGAGCGAACCGTCTCCCGTTGGATGAAGCGCGCCCCCAGAGATCCCGAGCCGGCGAGGCGCTGGTTGGCCTTCCTGCAGAATCATCGCGAGGCGATTGCGGCGATGGACTTCTTCACGGTCCCGACGATCACTTTCGGTGTTCTCCACTGCTTCTTCGTTATTAGCCATGACCGTAGGCGCATCCTGCACTTCAATGTCACCGGCCATCCGACCAGCGCCTGGATTGTGCAGCAACTGCGGGAAGCGTTTCCCTACCAATCTGCGTCGAAGTTTCTTCTCGTCGATCATGACGCAAGATACGGATTGGAAGTTCCGGTTGCGGTTCGGGCCATGGAAATCGCTCCTATTCAAACCACCATCCAGAGCCCGTGGCAAAACGGAGTTGCGGAACGCTGGGTTGGCGGCTGCCGTCGCGAGCTACTCGACCACATCATCGCCCTGAACGAGCGACATCTCAGGCGGCTTCTGTCGGAGTATGTCTCGTACTATGATCACGACCGGACCCATCTCGGGCTGCATAAAGAAACACCTGGCTGCAGAATCCGCTCCGCAGCAACCGGTCGCGTAATTTCTCAACTGCGATTAGGCGGTCTGCACCACCGTGACGACCGCGCGGCTTGGCATCCGCACGTTTCCTGGAGAGATCATAGCTCGCGGGACCGGCGTCGGATCCCGGGTCATTAGGTTAAGCTCCGGCTCACGCCTCCGTACCCGCGGCCCGACGACTGAACCCATTCTGGACCGGAACCCTCTTTAGCAATGTGCACAGCTAGAGGTGCATCTTGAATTTTGGCGAGCCACAGCACCTGGACGCTACAGATTGCAGCGCATCAGCGAGAACCCAGTCAGCATATCAAGATACGTTCTCAAATAGCTTTCCCACGGACGGAATCTGCGGCCGCATCTCGTCTCTGAGTTCCTCGGCTTTCTTCTGGAACGCCATCTTGTCGTCTCCCGGCTTGTACATGAAAACAACTCCCATGGCGCCAATGGTTTTTCCGGATTGATCTTGAATCACTAGTTCGACCTCGAAGTGATTGCCCTTGCTGTTGACCTCGAGGTTGGGCTTGCCGGTGTCAATGACACGCATATCGTCTTCGTCCGCCTTTTTTCCGATGCGGCCGATATTTGACGCGATGATTACATTTTCCGTCTTGCCGGGCGGAGTGACATGCATCGCAAGGATAATGACCTCGGGATGTTTGGCCAGCGCTTCATCCACCAGTTTCTGGGCAAAAATCTTCTTGGGTTCTTGGCCTTGCGCGGCCATGGCGGCCGTCGCCATCAATAACGCGAGTGCTAATATGAAATATTGATTTCTTCGGATCAGCATTCTTCCTCCTCAGGGCATTCAATTAACGTCAAGTCAGATTCTGAAAAAACGCCGCTACGGTGCGGACGGCGCCAGTACGATCAACGAAATTCCGAAAACAGTCACGGCAATGAGGAATGTCATCACCATAAAGCCCATCATTCGCCGCATGGGGATGCCGGCAATCGCCAGGAGCGGAAGGGCGAAGAACGGCTGAATCATATTGGCAACCGATTCGCCCATGGCTACTGCCATCGTGGTGGCGGAGAAAGACGCGTGTAGTTGTTTCGCTGCCAGCAAGACGAAGGGGCCTTGAACCGCCCAGTGACCACCCCCGCTGGGAATGAACAGGGTGATCACCAGCGAGCAGATGTAAGTCCAAAAAGGCAAAGTGCGCGCGGTGGAGAAAGCCACGAACCACTGCGATATCAAGTGCGCAAGGCCGGTGGCGGTCATGATCCCCATGATGCCGCCGTACAACGGATACTGCAGAATCAACGAGCCAGTTACGCGGCCGGCGTTCTTGACCGCCGTGACGTAAGCGATCGGCGTCCAATGAAATAGCAGGCCCAGCAGCAGGCAGAGCATGATTACTGAGTTCAGATCCAAGCTAAAGTTTTTCGACCGCCACTGAACAGTCAAAGCAATAAACCCGATTGCCGCTAACGCGACGTTGAGAATCCAGGCATTGTCCAGAGTTGCGCCCAGGGTGCGGCGCGCTTCTCCCGTGGACTTGCGTTGATCCTCGGCGCGGAGTTGCTCAGGGTTTGCAAAGGTGGACTGCTCGGGCGGTGGTTCCAGGAACCGGTAAATCAACGGCAGAGCGACGAGCAATACGAGTTCGGGCAGAATCGTGAAACCCGCAAACGAGGTCTGGCGCAGAGGCAGGCTGTGGCCTACCGTCTTTTCCACCAAGTTCAGCACTGATCCCGGAGTGGCCTGCGAGAGCACGATCGAGCCCGATAAACCCTCGGTCGAGACCACAAATCCCGTGTATGCCGCCGCTACCAGCCACCCAAAATCAAGTTTTACTCTCTTCGCAATCTCGCGTGCGAAAAGGGCTGCCGCAATCAATCCAAATCCCCAGTTGAGCCACGAAGTAAGCAGGCTGACGACGACGGTAAGAGCAACGGCATCACGAGGGGTCTTGGGCATCGACGCGACCCTCTCGAGGGCTGAATGTATGGGCGCCGAACTTGCCAATGCGTATCCGGTTACAACGATCAACACCATCTGAAAGGCAAACGTAAAAATGTTGAAGATACCTCCGTACCAGGCGCCGGCTATGCCGCCGACACTCTGGCCGGGGACCAAAGTCTTGGCCAGAATTGCCACTAGAATGGTCAGGATCGCCGCGAAAACATATGGGTCGGGCATCACCCGCTCGAACACATATACGAAGAAGCTGGTCAAGCGTCCGATGCTAGAACGCGCCGTTGGTCTCGGCGGCACGACTTCCGTCACACCCACTGATCACGTCCTTTGCTGTGTCATCTTCCCTGGTCACCCAGGCCAGTCTGCCATCTCGTTTACCAAATAAACTTCAGGGCAAACTGCATCTGCCTGGAGGTCGTGATTGTGGGACTCGAGAGCACGCCTGCATTGTTTAGAACACCGCTCGCGGCGAAAATCTGGCGCGCGCCGGGCGCGGGCGGGTTGAAGTTGGCACGGTTAAGAATGTTGAATACTTCCCAACGGAATTGCACGTTGAAGTTCTCCGAAATCCGGCGAATGGGGTTGTTTTTGAAAAGAGAGAAATCCAGGTCCTGGAGTCCGGGCCCGATTACCGAATTCCGCCCCGAGTTACCCAGTAAATTCGCGCAAGTCCCGGCGATGCCGGGGAAAGGCCGGCATTGTGCTGCGATGTCCGCTGTGGCCACAGGAAGAGTGAAACAATTGAGATTCAAATAGTGAAGACCGTTGCTCTTGAAGTTGGAGTTTACCGGGTTGCAACCGGGTACGCGATTGGGGAAGGCATAGAGGTCGGCACCCTTCAGCCCGAGGGGATCGCCGCCAATCGTTGGAGTGAAAGGCAAACCGCTGGTCAGGGTATAAATTCCACCAAGTTGCCATCCCGAGGTAACCCAACTCGCGGGGCCGCCCCACGAGGGCACTCCGGGAACATTCCAGATGCCATTGATGGCGAGAACATTACGCACGTCGAAGTCGGAGAGGCCGCGACGAAGTTTCGCATCGAAAGTGGGCAGACTGGAAACCGAGTTGCCAAACGTGTCCCCCGCGATACCGGAGGAACTGGTATCGATGCTCTTGGAAAAGGTGTAGGAACCCTGAAGTTGGAATCCGTGGCTCAACCTTTTTGTAGCTTGCACGTTCAGTCCGTTGTAGGAAGATGTGGCCTGCCACAGAGTGGCGCTGACTTGGCCGCCGATATTGGGAAACAGTTTTGTGCCAGTCACGCCGGGACCGGGCCACAGATATCCCGCCGAGGTGAGAGTTGGCTGCACGTCATTGATCTCGTCAGCATGGAACGGGAGACGAATGCCGTGTGAGCCTACATAACCCGCGGTCACGGTGAAATTGTGGAACACCTCCCGTTGAATGTTGAAACTCCACTGCTGGACATAGCTCCGGCCGGGATTAGGCTGCACGTAAGCGTTGCGCAAGTTCGTGGGATTGCTGGCCTTCACGTAGGCGCCGCTCGGGAAATCCCCGGCAGAAGTTGTAACGCTGGCGCCCTCGGTAAAGGGGGCAGAGAGCAAGGTTAGAAGCTCAAACTGGTAAGGCAAGGGCAGTACGTCGTAGATGCCGTACGCGCCGCGAATGGAAGTTTTTCCCGTCTTGAATGGATCCCAGGCAAAGCCAATGCGCGGAGCGAAGTTATGCAAGGTGGGGTTGGCAAAGTACGGCGAGCCCAGATGCGGAGTGGTGTCAGTGAAGTGAACTAGGGTGGAAAGCTCCCCGCCCACTGCGGTGGGAACGGTCGCCGTTTCGTATCGAAGACCCAGGTTCAGCGTCAGGTTTGACTTGATCTTGTAGTCATCCTGAAAATACGCGCCGTAGAGAGACTGCCTTAGATCCCGCGGCGTGTGGGAGGTGCTTAACAAGGTCTGGAAGGTGCTGGGCTGATCCTGCAGAAAACTCTGCAGTCCGCCAAAGGTGAAGAAGCCGTTCGGGCTTGCGCCTTGCGTAAATTGGTTGGATTGAATCTTCTCGAAGTTAAAGCCGATTTTCATCGAGTGCTTGCCACGCGTCCAGAATACGTCGTCTCCCGCCTGGAAGGAGTTGTAATGGAAACGATATTCGCTGATCGCCCCCAATCCTCCGGAGAATTGTGTGACGCCTGAGCCGACGGTGATGATTCCCACCGGAAGCCCCGGATTGAATCCGAATGTGGTGTCGGCGGCGGCTGGATTGATCGCGCTCAGAGTGCTGAATGCGATGACTACATCGCGGTTGAAGCCGAAGCGCGCAGTGTTGACCAGTGTGGGAGAAACAACGTGAGATTCTTCGAGAGCGACCGTCTGCCGCCGCGACTTGTTCCCGACCTCCTTGAAATTGTAGGCGTCCGGATTTTGCACTGTTCCGTCGTCGAACAAGTACGTTCCGAACAAACTGTCGGCATCGGAAAGTTTGTGGTCGATTCTGCCGGTGGCAAAGTTTTCGTTCGTGGTCTGCAGGCCGACAAAGTTGTAGAGGCCTGTATCTCCGGTTACCGCACCATTTGGCATGGGGAACAGGGGGAGGAAAGGCGCAATCCGCGGATCTACGGCAACTGTGCCGCTCACCAGATTTCCGGATCGCGCGGCCGCCGAAGGCACGGTAATCGAATTCGTTTGACTCAGACTTTGGCGAAATCCTTCATAGTCGCCGAAGAAAAATGTGTGGTCTTTGTAAATAGGGCCGCCCACGGAAACTCCGAATTGATTGCGCCGGAAAGGCGGGACAATCAGAGCGCCGGAGGAGTTCTTAGCGGTATCGAAGTAGTTGCGCGCGTCAAGGGCGCTATTGCGTATAAATTCGTACGCGCTGCCATGCAGCGAATTGCTTCCCGAGCGCGAGGCCGCATTGATCACGCCGCCTGAGGTTTTGCCATAGTCGGCGGGCGCGTTACTGGTAACCACGGTGAACTCCTGCACAGCATCGACGCCAAGGACTGCGCCGGTGATACTGCCGGGCGCGCCCGAACTGTAGTCATTGATGCTTACGCCGTCGAGCCGGTAGTTGTTGCCTTGCGGCCGGTTCCCGCCAATCGTGATGTCCGAACCGAGTCCGCGGTTCGGGCGGTCATTGGTGACGCCGAGCGCTTTTTGGGTGCGAACCTGGGCGACTCCCGGCTCCAGCAGAGTCAGGGACGTCCAATCGCGGCCGTTCAGCGGCAAATCGACAACTGTGTGTGAGTCAATCACGCCGCGGACTTCGGAGGAGGCCAGCTGGACGTTCGGAGATTTGGCCGCCTTGTACAGTGATCGTCTCGGCAGCCTGGCCCAGCTTCATAGTAACGTTCAGTTGGCGCTGCTCGCCGGCTAGCAGCCCTATTCCCTGCAAGACCGCGGTCGCGAAGCCACTGGCTGCCACATTTACCTGATACGTGCCCGGAATCAGATTGGGGGCGGCGTACACGCCATCCGCATTCGTGTTCCAAACATGCTGGATCCCCGTAGCTGTGTTAGTGATGGTGACCGTCGCGGATGGCACCGCGGCTCCAGAGGGGTCTGTGACCAAGCCCTGTAAGGTTCCACCAGCCTGTTGGCCGCGAGCCGCGGCTGAGATGAAAACGATGAGGCAAATTACGATCCAACGACCCCGCAACGGAACCCACAGACTCTTCATTGGCTTGCGCATCGGTAACTCCTCCCGACCCTAACAGGGGGTCTCAATACAGACTCTGGTCGACATCGCGGTCAACTACATAAGAGGTGCACGTGCAAAACGCATCTTTTGAAAAACGATCAGCCTCGCACCAGAGATCCTTGCAGCCTCTCCGTTGTGCTGCCTGGATTCCTGGTTTCCACGGCGTCGAGCGGCAACTCGACGCGTACTTCGGTGCCAGTACGCGGGTCACTGCGAACGCTTACGACACCGTCGTGCGCGGCCACGATGGCTCGAACGATCGATAAGCCAAGTCCGGTCCCGCCGGTCGAACGCGCTCGGGCTTTATCAGCGCGGTAGAAGCGCTCGAACACGTGAGGCAATGCCTCCTCCGAGATTCCGATCCCGCTGTCTACCACCGACAGAATCGCCATCTGATCCAGAGCTCGCACTCCAACTTCAATGTGTCCGCCCTCAGCGGTGTACTTGACCGCATTGTCGAGGAGATTCACAAGAACCTGCTTCAGCCGGAGTGGATCGCCAGAAACACATGTGTCGGACTCAATTCTGTAGTGCACCGCGATTCTCTTCTCATCCACCAAAAGCTGCATTTGCTCAGCAGTGCTGCGCGCCAACGAGCCCAGATCAACCCGGCTGCGCTCGATTCCGGCCTGGCCCGCGTCCAGCCGCGAGATGGTCAGTAGCTGGTCGACAATTCGAGTGAGCCGTTCGATCTCTTCCAGGGTGGTGCCTACGCTTTCCAGAGTTTCTGGAGTGTTCCCCGGCCGGCTCGCCATAGCTTCCAGTTCGCCGCGCACGATCGTGAGCGGTGTACGGAGTTCGTGGGACACGTCGGCTGAAAAACGCGAGATGTGCTGAATCGACTCATCGAGCCGGCCGATCATGCGGTTCAAAGACAACGAAAGCCGCTCGATCTCATCGCCCGTCTTCGCTACAGGGAGTCTTTGGCTGATGCTTTCGGAACTGATCCGCTCAGCCTGTTCGGTAATGGCGCGAATCGGCTTCAAAGAAATTCGAACCAGTAGCAGGCCGCCCAGCACCGCAACCACCAGAAACACAGGAATACCAAGAGCGAAGGTCAGCCGGATGCTCTTTAGTTCTCGTGCGACCAGTCCGTACCCCGCGCCTGTCTCAATCAGAAACTTGGTTCCATCGGGAGCTACGTAATTCAATCCCTGAAGGACTAGCAATTTGCCACCTACCGAAACCGTTCGCGGCTCGTATCCGCGCGCGTCGCGTTCAGAGGCGAGCGGGATCGCACTAGCGTCGAAACTCCCGTCGCGCGGACTGCCCGAACGATACAGAATTCGCCCGTCCTCGCGGGTTACGCGGATAAACCGGCCATTCACTTCGGGGTCGTAACTCTCATTGATCTCGGCGACCGCATATTGGTCGCCTCGAGTGGGAACCGCCACCAGCAACTGTTCGCCGATCGCGCGTGCTTCCTCGATAAGCTCCTGGCGCAACTGGCTGGTTAAGTGCTGCTTGACTCCGAAATAAACGGTGGCAGCGAACAATAACAATGTCGCGGCCAACAGCACGCCAATCCACGCAGTCATCTGAAAGCGAAGAGAGCGTACATTCATAGTTCGTTCTCCTCACGAACTGCATAACCGACGCCGCGGACGGTGTGGATGAGTTTCGTCCCATGGCCGTCATCCACTTTCTTTCTGAGATGGCGAATGTAGACGTTCGACTACGTTGGTCAACCCGTCGAAACTCTCGTCCCACACATGCTCGATAATCATGTTGCGGGACAGCACCCTTCCCGGGTTCGACATCAGATATTCCAGCAGCGAATATTCTTTGGCGGTGAGTTCCACGCGTTTGCCGGCGCGCTTTACCTGCTGCGACAGCCGATCCAGTTCGAGGTCAGCAACCCGAACCGTGCTGGACCGGCTGATTGGCCCGCGCCGTAGTAACGCCTTAACCCGAACCTGCAGCTCGGCGAACGCGAACGGCTTGGTGAGATAGTCATCCGCCCCAGCCTCAAAATTGCTGACTTTATCCTGCACGGCATCCCGCGCGGTGAGAACCAGCACCGGGACCTTGGTGTCGGCCGAGCGAATTCGCTTCAGCACTGTTGTACCGTCGATTCCTGGCAACATCAGGTCGAGAATGATCAGGTCATAGTTAAATGAGCCCGCAAACTCGAGCCCTTGAACTCCGTCGTGACATACGTCGACGGCGTACCGTTCCGCGACCAGGCCGCGTTTTACGAACGCGGCGACCTTGTGCTCATCTTCAATTAGGAGGAGACGCACGTTATTTCTCCCTGGGTGCGGCCACATGAAGCTATGTTCACCGGATTAACTCTCCATGAAGGCCACATGAAAGTTCGTTCAGAAGCGAACCAAGCTCTGGGCGATGCAAGGCAGCCCGGCTGCTGCTTTGGCGGGTTTCAATGTTACTCCTCACTGCGGCCCGAAGCGCGCCTTGTTACTCGCTCTCGGCGGGCAATCACCCTTACCGATTCTGAAAGAAATTTCATGCGGCATTCAGGAAGCCGTCAGAGTCTTCCAGATAGGCTGCGGAAGGTTCGCTAATGAGAACAAGGACGAAGATCTCGGACGGAGGAGCTATGGCGCTTCGAACTCGATTCTGTGCAGTTGCATTTATCGCCGTGATGATCCTCACGGCAACGGCGGCGCTCACGCAGGAGAGCAGTGCTGCCCCAGCTTTGCGCTTACTTACGTCGACTCTGCTGCCAGGAATTACCGGGGACTTCGATCATTTTGCTGTAGACGAAAAAGGCCACAGGCTCTTTTTGGCGGGCGAAGATCACAAGACCCTCGAAGTATTCGATCTGTTTAGCGGCAAGCATTTGAAGAGCATCGCCGGGTTCGGCGCACCGCACAGCATTTTCTATCTGCCCGCGACGGACGAACTTCTGATCACCGACGGCGACGCAGGCGAGATTCGGATCCTGCGAGGAAGCGACTACGAATTTACCGGTTCGATCAAGGACCTACCCGCAGTTGACTCCGCACGTATCGACTATGGCGCGCATATCCTTTATGTAGTGACCGGAGGCAAGGATCTCAAATGGGATCATTCATTTCTGGTTGCCATTGATCTGCAGAGCCGCAAGAAAGTGGGCGAGCTGCGTTTCGAGAGCAGCCACGTGGAGGCCATGGCGCTCGACAGCGCCAGCTCGCGGCTATTCATTAACCTGACCGACAAGGGTGAGGTGGCGGTCGTTGACCGGCAATCCATGAAGGTCATGCAGCGCTGGCCGGTGAAGGTAGCGGAAGAGAACTCGCCGATGGCCTACGATGAAAAGAATCATCGCCTCTTTCTGGTGTGCCGGAAACCCGGAATGTTGGTTGTGATGGACTCAGACAACGGCGCAATCGTGGCGCATTTGCCGGCACCCGGGAGATCCGATGATGTCGCTTTTGACGCACAAACCGGACGCATCTATGTGCCCGGCGGCGAGGGATTCATCTCGGTGTTTCAGGAAAAATCGCCAGCCGACTATCAGCAAATTGCGAAGGTGCTTACGGCTCCGGGAGCAAAGACCTGCTTGCTGGTGCAGTCGCTGAAACGTTACTTTGTCGCAGTTTCCCCGGGGGATTCAAATGCGATGGCTAAGATACTCGTCTTCGAGGTGTCTTCCTGAGGAAACGCGTTACCGGCGCGAGCCTCTGGCACGCCCTCCGGACTGTGGTTCGCCAAAATTAAAGTCCTGGGTTTTGTAATCAGAGGGGATCAACAGTTTTGCTCCAGGATGATGGGAAACGGGGCAAACAACAATGAGGGATTGCTTCCAGGCAGACCAACAACGGCGAGCGAGCACCCAGAACAGTTTGTCGAACACACGGAGCGCGGGTTTGGGACGCCTGCGCTTCGGTACGGTGAGTTGCTGTCGGACTGCCCCTCGAGGAGCAAGCCCTGCGTGAACGAAAGATGCGAAGGAATTCTCCGAACCAGAGCCAGAACCAGCCGGACATAAGGCGAGAGTTATACAGGTCGCCCTAGTGAGGAAATCTCGCAAGTTTTTGATGTTACAGATAGAGTTTTGGCGAACTACAGGTGTCGTCGTTCCATTGGAAAATCACGGGAGCTCTCAACACTTCACCGCCTGGCTTTTCTCCGGAGTGGCTTCGAGCGACCAATCCAGCCTGCCCTGGGTTACCGCTCCAAGGCAATCCGTCATTGAACGAGCCAGTGTTTGGTGATGAAACACGCGCTGGGACTCTGTTGCAGTTTGATGCTTTTCTGAGCGCGAATCAGAAGATAGGAATAGCGAAGTTCGTTGGCGACAAGCGGGTAGCGGCAGAGCAGTTGAAGCATGGGGTCGCACAGAGGGATCCCCATCCTGTTGTGAGTGGAATGTGGCTGTCAAGATTTGCAGGCGGATACGGACAACAGATGCTCGATTGGAGGAATCCCCCCGCTCGTACCCACGATAACCGTTAACTTCAACATAAACGACCAACCGCAAACTACTCCCAATCAGCCCCTGTGGGCGGTTGTCAGCTTCAAGCTCGTTTCTGAAGAGGGACACTTCGGCCTCGAATGGCTCAAAAAAGACACATTCGGACAAAAACTCGTGGATTCGAAAACTGGAGAAGTCCTGCCGCATCTGAAGCTGTTTTGGGAAAAGGTGAATGGTCTTGCCCCCGACGAAGCCACGGTTTCGATTCCAGCGTCACCCACCAGATTTTGCGGGATTGGCAGATATGGATATGCACTCGCCTTTTAAGCGAGACGAAGTGGGTTCGATTCCCACATCCCGCACCAATAGCAACAAAGAGGCGGCATAGCATAACGGATCAATGCTCCGAACTTCTACCTCGGACGATGAGAGTTCAAATCTCTCTGCCGCTTCCAATGTGGGGATGTCGTCCAACGGATGAGGGCGCAAGACTACGAACTGGTTTGCGAAATATGAGATCAGAGTTCAATTCTCTGCATCCCCTCCACATTAGTCAGGCTCGGGTGTCGTCGACCTCGACCCAGCGACCGGACAGCCGCTGTGGCAGCTCGCGGCCGCGGGCATCCAATCCGGAAACAACATTTTGTACTGTTATCCAGATACTATTAAGGCGCTCGAACCGCAATTCGCGGTTCGAGGAGATGGAGCCGTGATCATCTCGGCGATGACCAACAATGGTCTGCCTCCTCTGACCATCGTACAGAATGGAGCAGGCACGCTTGTGTCCATTCCCACGTCCACCAATACTCAGCCAGATGGTACTCAGTACTCTGACTTTTCGCCCATGGGCCCGCCGATTGTGGACTCGGATGGGTCTGCCTATGTGGAGTACGAAGTCCGACAAATCGCCTATCCGCCACGGATCACCTCGGCAGTTCTTTACCTTTTGAAGATCGCGGAAGATGGTTCTCGGACCACTACGGTGGTGAGTGCTACCATCGACGATGAGAACTTGCTGCCCGGACGGATTATCCCGGACGGTCAGGGAGGCGTTTTGGCGACGTGGACGATCGCTCCGAGCAGTGGGCCTGCCCCCCCGCGTCCCTATCAGGCTGCGCACGTTGTCTCTGGCAGCGTAGCCCTCGTGTACGATTTGCCCTTCTCAACGCAAACGGTTGCATTGGGCACTTATCCAACGCTGGTGTTGGGAGAAAACGGGACCGCCTTCGCTACTGACGGCATAAATGTCGGCGCTTTGACTCAGAGCGATGGGCCACAGGTTGTGTCATTCAATCTTGCCTCTGGTTCTGTCAACTGGCAATATCAGACGACTACGCAGAGCTCGCTAACAATTTTGGCAGTCACATCCGATGGTGGCATCGCGATCAACGATTCTCAGAATGGTGTCATTCAACTCGACTTGAACGGCAACGCTACGCTAGTAACTGCAGCCTTGGGAGGCAATCCCCAATATTCGTGGGGCGGAAACTGGTTTGCACAGGGCCCCCAGGCGGCATCGAAACTTTTGCTACCGTTGGATGTGGATCCTGGCGACGAGTGGGCGACGCCAAACGGCAATCCAGCGACCAACGGCGTCCCTGATAGTCTATGCCCATGCTTGCTGCAATCAGTAAGCGGTGGCAGCTCCAGCCCGTCTGCAACTCGAAGTGCGCACTCTGGCCTCGCTCAGACTGGGGCATTGGTGGAGGTCCCATTTGCGCCGGCGGCGTCAGGACCTCCGCCTGCAGACTGTCCCTTCTGCGGACTCACAGCGCCGCAGTGTTCAACTCCGATGGCGGGAACTTTATCTACGTATCTCATCATTATCGGGGACGAAGGCAGGAACAACGGTCCAGGTCACAACTGGGATATGGGATATACTTTCCCGCTTGCCGCACAACAGCAAGCAAATGATTTGAACTTCCAAGGACACAGAGTAATGGCCTGCCGTGCAAGCACAGTTCAGGACCTTAACAATGCCCTGACGACGAATGGCCCGATCGATGGAGGCGTCATTTACTACGGTCACGCCGGAAGAATCACTGTTTCTGGTATCCAATATTCTGCACTATTCGTCGGCCAAGACCCGCTCGTCAATGAGAACGTTTACGCGGGTAACGTGAACGTGCTTTCGGGGGCACAGCTTGGACCCGATGCCTCAGTCTGGTTGAACGGATGCGATACCGCTGTCGATGCACAGGGCGGCTCTTCAATAGCCCAACTGATTTCGAATCAACTCAATCGAGGAGTCTATGCGTACGATGTCGGCGTCTACTTTAGCAGCTACACGATCGCCAACGACCCATACACCAGTGGCAATGGACGAAAAGCGCCCGCTGATCTTCCAGTATATGCCGTCCCAGTAGGCGCCCCACATCAAAAGCCTAACTATAAGCCATTCACGCCATATGTGCAGCACTGAGGGTAAAAGGGGTTATCATGAGAGGTTGCTTGGCAATGCTGGTGATTGCTGTTGCAGGATTTGGGTTGCAGGCCGAGAGTGCGCCCACTTCCGCTAAACAAATCGTCGAGCGGTTCGTGAAGACGGATGTGGAAGGCAAACGCCTTACAGCTAAAGGGTGGCGCAATGTCGATGCGCTCTTTGTCGAGCAAAGTAATCTTGTTGAGCCGAAAGTAATTGTCGTTATCGGCAGAAATTACGCGGTCAGCGCACAGACGGAAGAAGTCAACACAAATGAGTTCTATTTTGGATATGAAGAAGTGGGACGGATCAGTACATCATCATTGCGCTTGATTCGGACCGGCAGTGGAATCCAGTCTCGTTCGTTCGACAAATACGTTGTGGTAGAAAATCCCGTCAACCCAACCCAAGGAGGCACGCATGGCTCCGAGAGGCCCTCATCCGCATGGAGAATTGCCGGGGCTCAACCTGAAACGATGCATCTCTCCATAGCTGCCGCCATACGATGGGTCGGTGAGAAGCGAAGCAGTACCAACGATATCTCAATTCGCGGAAATGCGGATCAGACATTGAAGCGCCTCTCGTCTTTTCGCTAAAGCCTTCACACCCGCTCACAAGTTTTTGGTGCCAGCGGAGAGATTTCGAACTCTCAAACTCCTGTTTCTAAGACACCGCTATTCCAATTCGCGCACGCTGGCACATGGTGCACAGGGGAGGATTTGAACCTCCGCGTCCCACGAGGGGAAACCGGGTTACGGCCGGTCGTTTCGGCCGGGCTCACGCACCAGTGCAAACTTGGCGGAAGGTAGACGAATCGAACGCCCATCGCTCATCACGATGCCCCGGTTTTCAGGACCAGTTGCCGGCCATTCAGCAGTACCTTCCACATGGCGGAGAGTA
>CAVTLU010000003.1:0-46564 GCA_963735545.1 uncultured Acidobacteriaceae bacterium | reverse complement strand
CCTAGGTTTGTCATTCCGAGCGGAGCGAGGAATCTGCTTTCTCTCGCGGGCGGCAGAAAGCAGATTTCTCGTCGCTCCGCTCCTCGGAATGACAATTCTTAACTTCCAGCCCCAAGGCGGTGCCAGCGCCGTTTCACTCAAAACGCGACTCGGCAGCCTATTAGACCGCCCTGTTCAGAACCACTTCTGCCACACAACCTCTCGCGCCGGGCCGATTGGAGAGTTCGATTGTTCCTTGATGCGCCTCCGCGATTTGGCGGGAGAGCACTAGGCCAACCCCGTTGCCGGTTGGCTTTGTGGTGTAGAACGGAGTGAATAGATTACTCGGGTTGAGTAGGCCAGGGCCGTTATCTTCGATCGTCATCGTCACATCTTTATCGGTGGTCTTCCAGCTCACCGTAACTTCCGGCAGCTGTGCGGAGCCGTTATCCGCAGCGCTGGCCTCCAATGCAGCTTCGGCCGCGTTGCGCACCAGGTTTATGAGCATCTGCTCGATTTGATCGGCATCCACCATTACTTGAACTTCAGGACTCGGGACTACGCGAACTTCGAGGCGGGTTTCCAGCGCCGCGACGCGCAGAGCAATTTGCGCGAGCGATGTTTTGCGCAGAACCGGCGGCGGCATCTGCGCCAGTTGACGGTACGCTTGCAGAAAACGATTGAGCGATGCGGCGCGGGTTTCGATGATTTCCAAGCCGCGAACGAAGTCCTGTCGTTCCTGCTGGCTGAATTCAGTTTGTGCAATACGCGCCTGCAGGCTGCCTGCAATCGACTTGATGGGAGTAAGTGAATTGTTCAGTTCATGACCGAGCACGCGCACCAAACGTTGCCAGGCGTTGCGCTCCTCTTCCCGGAGCGCGCGGCTCACGTCGGACAATACGACCAGAGTATGCGGCACTCCCTCTCTGGCGAAAGGAGCTGCGGCGGACCAGCCAGCGTGCCTGGAGCGTTGAACTGCGATGGGAACTCAGAGACTCACCCGCGACTGCTCAAGCAGTCTTGCAATCCGATCTCTGCGGCGGTACGCCCGAGCAGCCTGACCGCAGGCTGTTGCAGCAGGCGTTCGCCGGCCGAGTTCACCAACTGCAGGCGATTGTCTGGATCGAACGCAAATAGAGGGATATCGATCTCTTCAACCACGCGCCGCAGGAGCGCAGTGGCTTCGATGGCGCGAGTCCGCTGGTCGGAAAGCATGTCGGCTAGGGCGTTCACTTCCAGAGAAAGCTCGCCCAGCGCGTCTTCGGGAACGGCGTTGCGCGCGCGAAATGAGTAGTCCTCCTCGCGCAAAGCGGCGACTACGTTGGCCAGGGTTTGCAGAGGACGAGTCGCGTGCTCCTGCAGCGCCATTGCCAGCAGCCACCAGGCGATTATTTCCAGCAGGAAAAGAGTGAGCTTTGGATTCGATGGTCCAGGATTGCTCCCAGATCAGCACGCCGCTGATGATGGCTCCGGGGAGCGCGACCAGCGCGGAAAACAGGCTTACACGACGGGCGTAGAGCAGGCGTTTCCGCGGCTGGTGTTTGTCCCCGGCCGGTCATCAGAGCCCATACTTTTCCATCCGGCGGTAAAGCGCGCCGCGGCTCAGGCCGAGGGCCTCGGCGGCCTGGCTGACGTTGCCCTGAAAACGCTGCAGCGCTTTGCGAATCAGGATGCTCTCCACGGCCTCAAGACTGAGTTCTTCCAGATTTTGATCCTGCACGCGGGTTGCGCTCAAGCCGAGGTCGGCGGCCTGGATTTCCGTCGTGCGGCACATTAGGACCGCGCGCTCCATGGCGTGCTCCAATTCGCGCACGTTGCCCGGCCAGGAGTAATGCAGCAGAGCTTGCAGAGCGGAGGGATCGAGACCATGCATCGGCCGGCGATAACGCGCCGCGTGGCGGAGAGAAAATGGCCGGCGAGCATCGGGATGTCTTCCCGGCGTTCGCGCAGCGGGGGCAGGTGGACCTCGACGGTGTTCAGCCGGAACAGCAAGTCCTCGCGAAACTGTCCGGCGGAGCACGCGGCGCGCAGATCGGCATTGGTAGCGGAAATCACGCGCACATCCACCTGCCGCGAGCGCGAAGAGCCCACGCGCTCGACTTCTCCTGATTCCAGCACGCGCAGCAGTTTGGCTTGCTGGCGAAAGGGAACGTTGCCGATTTCATCCAGGAAAATGGTGCCGCCGTCGGCCAGTTCGAAGCGCCCGATGCGGTCGACGCGCGCATCGGTGAACGCGCCCTTCACATGGCCGAAGATCTCGCTTTCGAAAATGCCTTCCGATAAGGCGCCAGTATTGACCGAAACCATGGGGCGCGATGCCCGCGGCGACAGCGCATGCAGAGTTCGCGCCACAATTTCCTTGCCCGTGCCGTGCTCTCCGGTGACGAGAACATTGGCGTCGGAAGGTCCAACGCGAGTGATGGTTTCAAGCACGGCCTGCATAGAAGGCGCGTTGGCAATGAATTCGGGCCGGCCATCGGCGCGGAGCAATCGATTCTCCGCCTCCAGGCGTTCGGCCTGCTGCAAAGCGCGACGCAGCTCTATTTGCGTGCGAAGGATGGCGAGCAGCCGCTCATTGTCCCAGGGCTTTTGGATGAAGTCGCGCGCCCCTCGACGCATGGCTTCGACTGCGAGTTCGACATTGCCCCAGGCGGTCATCACCACGACTGGGACGGTGCTGTCGAGCGCAAGCACTTCCGAGAGCAGATCGAGGCCCTCGCGGCCCGAAGTTGTATCGCGAGTGTAGTTGAGGTCGATCAGGAGAGCATCGTAGGATTCAGTAAGCAGAGCCTCCCGCGCCAGCACCGGGGAGCGCGCGGTGTCCACCTCGTACCCCTGGGGGCGCAGAAGGAGTTCGATGGCTTCGAGGATGTGCTGCTGATCGTCCGCGGCCAGAACGCGAGGAGGGCGATCCGCATTCTTCGATGCAGGTTGCGAGACGCGCTGGTCTCCCGGTTTCGCCGAGGTTTGCATGCAAGACTAAGGAACCGGACTGCTCACCGTACCGCGAATGGCGTCCGCGATCTGAATCCCATTATGTTCCAAAGTCGTGCCGGTTGCGCGGTCAAGTTCGACTTTTGCCTTCTGGTAAACGGTCGTGGCCGTCACCAGGTCCAGCTCAGCCAGGGCCAGATCGCGCTGTGCGGTCATGGTTTGCAGGGTCGAGCCCGCGCCCAAAGTCTGCTCTTTCTGGGTAATTTCGAAGGTTCGCGCCGAGAGATCGCGGGCTTTGCGTGCAGCATCGAGCCGGGCGCGAGATTGTTCCAAGGCGTATTGCGCGTTGCGGACTTCAATGCGGATCTGTTTCTTGAGCTGTTGCATGCGCAGCTCAGCCTGGCGGTATTCGATCTCCGAGCGGAATTGGTCGGCTTTGGCCACTCGGTTTCTCAGGGGAATATTCAGATTCACTCCCACAAAGTAATCCGGAGAGGAGTTGTTGAAGGCATGTCCCACCGCGCCACCAAAATCGGTGGGCACGGCGGAGGAATTGCTTCCCTGGAATACCGGGTTCAATTCTCCCGCCAGGCCGGTGCCCCCGTAGAATCCTACTAACGAAGACGCTGGGCAGCAAGGCGTTCCGGGCGGCCTTGCGGCTGATCTGGCGGTTGTCCAGGTCGACGTCAGATTCCAACAGCTCGGGCCGGCTCTGCAACGCCTGGGAGATCAATTCCAGAATTTCGCGGCTCGGCTCCGTCTCCTCGATCTGCATGTGATCGGTGGGGACGACCGGCATTTCTTCAAGCACCGCATCGTCCAAGCTTCGGGTCAGCGCGTTCTTGATCAGCGATTCCTGCAGTTCCAGGTTAGTGCGGGCGACCGTCAGATCCTGATCTCGTCTGGATACTTCGGCTTCGGCCCGCATCACGTCCATGGCTGGTATGCTTTCCAATTGCAATTGCTTCTTGGCGTCTTCCCAGTTGTGTTGCGCGAAGGCCAGAGACTGCTCGTTGACCTTGGCCTGCTCATAAGCGTTGACCAGGTCCCAATAGATGTCCTCGACCTGAGTCACGGTGGCGATTACCTGATCCCGAAAGGCGATGTCGGAAATCTTCTTGTCGTTCTTGGCGATGCGAAGATAGCGCAGATTGGGACCGAAGCCGAACCCAGCCAGCAGTTCCTGCTGGAAAGTAAAGCGGTAGGAAGAGTTCAACACCGGCGACAGGCTGGTAAAAGTTCCGTTCGTGGTCTGCCGGTTGTTGTCGAAGTTAAATGAGACCGACGTTCCCGTCGGAAACGCCTGCGAGTAGTTGAAGTTGACTTGATTGGTATTGGTTTGCAGAGTCGGAACCCCGTTGAGTTGGAGATTCGACAGCGGCAGAGTCTGATGTTCGTTCCCCACGTTCACATTTAAGAACGGATCGTATGGTGAAACGGCGGTTCCCGTTCCCAACGTGGATTGCACCAGGCCGGATGCTCCCGCTCCGGCGCCGCCGGCGCCGCCGGTCGTGCCACCGGCGCCCGCTCCCGGCGCTCCCGCCCCCAGACCGCCGACGCCCCCCCCGGGAGTTCCCTGCACGACTCCGGTATTTACACCACGAAAGATTCCTCCCGCGCGAGTACGCAGGATATCGGTGATGGCGATGGGGAGGTTGTAGCGGGCGATCGCCAGGTCCAGATTGTTTTCCAAAGCGAGGGCGATGGCATCCTTCAGCGATAGATACAATTTCCCGTCACGAATAAGCTGACTCAGGCGCGCTGAGTTTGCCAGCTCAGGTTTGGGAACGGAGTCGGGAGCATAGGAGCGCAATGGATTGTGGGACTTTGGCATTTCCAGATGAAACGGCGCGATAGATTGGCCGGATGTGGATGGGCCGGACGTGGACTGGCCGGACATGGCTTGGCTGGACATGGCTTGGCCGGACGCTAGAGTCGTGGTGAACACAACAATCCAGGTCTGAACCTGGAGCATGAGCGACGGTTTCGACTGGTGTTGGCTCACGGGGTCACCATCGCCACCGGGGCAGTGAGTGCGGGATTCGCCGTGTCGCCGACCAGCCAACCGTCCCGCAGTTGAATGGTGCGGCTTCCGTAGGCTGCGTTGGCCTCAGAGTGGGTGACTTGAATGATGGTGGTTCCCTGCTGATTCAGTTCGCTGAAAAGTTCCATGATCTCCTTGGCCTGGCTGGAATGCAGATTGCCGGTCGGCTCATCGGCTAGCAATAGCGGCGGCTTGTGGATGACCGCGCGCGCAATTCCCACCAGCTGTTGCTGGCCGCCGGAGAGCTGGCTGGGGTAGAGGTCCTTTTTCCCGACCATCTGAAAGCGATCAAGCGTGTCCGCCACGAGCCCTTGCCGCTGGCTACGCGGAATGTCTTTATAAGAGAGCGGCAGGTCGATGTTCTCGCGCACCGTGAGGTCATCGAGCAGGTGATAGCTCTGAAACACCATTCCGGTATTTCGCTTAGCAACTTCGCTGCGGGCCTTGCGCTTCATTTGGTGCACAGCCTCCTCGCGAAACCAATATTCGCCCTCCCATTGGTCGTCGAGCAGTGCGAGAACGTTCAGCAGGGAGGACTTCCCTGCTCCGGAGGGGCCCATGATGGTGATGAATTCACCTTCTTTGATTTCCAGGTTGACGCGGCGCAGCACCCAGGTTTGTCCGGCGGGAGTTTTGTAGCTGCGTTCGATATTCTTGAGTTGGATCATTTTCAGTCCTCAATGAATTCGTTATTCATACCGTAGCGCGACCATGGGATCGATTTTGGCGGCGCGACGCGCGGGCAAATAAGACGCGAGCAGCGCGGCCACCAGCAGGATCAGCGCCACCACACCGAACGCGCCGAAGTCAACCGTGCCTACACCGTACAGCGTGCTGTGCATGGCCCGGCCCAGAAAGTAAGCCCCCAGCAGGCCGAACCCCAGGCCGATCGCGGCAAGAATTAGCCCTTCGCCCAAAATCAACCGCAGCACCTGCTCCTTTCCGGCGCCCAGGGCCATGCGCAAGCCGATCTCATGAGTGCGTTGCGCCACTCCGAAAGCCATCACGCCGTAAATTCCGACCGCGGCCAGCAGGAGCGCGACACCAGCGAAGCAGGCAAACAACGTGGCGATGAATTGATCGCCGAGCAGCGCCTGATCGAGAAGTTGGTCCATGGTGCGGATGTTGGCGAGCGGAAGTTGTGGGTCTAAGGAGTGAATGGCGGCACCGATGCTCTTGGTCATAGCCGCGGGATCACCCGCGGTACGCACGGCGATTCCCGCCTGGGGCCATGGACTCTGCGAGAAGGGCACGTCAATTTCCGGACGGCCCTCGTTCCGCAGCGAGTCGGTGCGGACATTGTGGAAGACGCCCACAATCTGCCAGGGAACGGCCTCGCCCGTCCGGGTTTGTCCCGGAGTCAACTGGTCCACGGAAACGGTTTGCGTCAATGGGTCCACGCCGGGGAGATATTGCCGCACAAAGTTCTCGTTCACCATGGCGACTCGCGCTCCGCCGGCGACATCCTGTTCGGTGAAGCTTCGTCCCTGCACAAGCCGAATGCCGTAGGCCGTGAAGTATCCCGGCGTTACCATTTGAAAGTTGGCGCTCGGCCGCATGGAATGATCAGCCACGGGAGTTCCAGAGACGCTGAAATACATTCCGCCGAAGCTCCCCTGCAAAGGGCCGCCGGTGGCGGCTGCGGCCTGCACCACACCCGGCACCGCCTGAACTTTGTCCAGTATTTGCCGGTAATAAGGATCGATTTCATCGGGATGAGCGAACCGCTTATCCTGCGCCGGAAGAAAGAACGTCAGCAGATGATCTTTGCGGATGCCGAGATCCACCCGGCTAACATTCCACAGGCTATGCAGGGCCAGGCCGCAAGCGGCCAGCAAAGTAAGCGCCAGACCGAACTCGGTGATGACAAGAATCCTGCGCAGGCGATGCTTGGCAGCGCCGATGCCGCTGCGTCCGCTTTCCTTAAGAGCTTCGTTCGGATCGATCCGCGAGGCGTGCCAGGCGGGTGCGCAACCGAAAAACACTCCCGCTAGAGTGGTGGCGGCAAGCGTAAATAGCAGAACCGGAATGCTCAGCTTGATATCCGCTTCGGAAGGCAGATCGAATGGGATGTTGACCGTCAGAACTTTCAAAATCGCCACACCCAGAGCAATGCCGACGGCTCCTCCCAGTCCGGCCATAATCAGGCTCTCGGTAAGAAATTGCGCGAAGATGTGCAGCCGGCTCGCGCCGAGTGAGGTTCGTACCGCGACTTCTTTGGTCCGCGCCATTCCCCGCGCCAGTAAAAGGTTGGCGACGTTGGCGCAGGCGATCAGCAGCAGGAAGACGACGGCCGCCATGAGCAACCACAGGTTGCGGATCAATTCCGGAGGGATGAAATCCAGGTGCAACTTCTCCACACTCACGCCCCAACCCTTGTTGGACTTGGGAAAGTCGCGGACCAGGCGCTGGTTGATTGCATCCATATCGGCCTGGGCCTGCGCGAGCGTAGCGCCGCGCTTCAGCCTGCCCATCACCAGTAGGTAGTGAAAATCGTGATTGACTTGCTCTGACTTGAAGGCCAGCGGCACACTCACATCGCCGCCGGTCAGGCGATCGGCGAGGCCGGGAGCCATCACCCCAACAACGGTGTAGATTTCGTCATTGAGGTGAATCGACGATCCGATAATGTTCGGATTGGAACCGAGGCGCTGCCAGGTCTTGTGGGTAAGGATGACAACATGGTCCTTGCCGGGAATGCTTTCTTCCGCCACGAAATCCCGCCCCATGGAAAATCCGAAACCCTGCATGTGGTAATAACCCGGACTGACGACGCGGGCCTGCGCCATCTCCGGTTGCTCGGGAGTCGCCAGGTTGAATTGGTTGCCGGTCCAGGCTTCCATGTCATCGAAGGCCGTGCTCTGTCGCTTCCACTCGAGGAAGTCTCCAGCCGAAACGCTGTTGCGACCGCCCTGGACTTTGGACCACACCATCACCAGCCGGTCCGCGTCCGGGTACGGCATCGGCGCCAGCAGCGACGCATAAAGCACGCTGAAGATGGCTGTATTGGCTCCAATGCCGAGCGCCAAAGTAAGAATGGCGACCGCGGTGAAGCCTGGATTCTTAAGCATCAAGCGGAAGCTGTAGCGGATATTGTGTGCCCAGGTTTTCATGAGTTCCTCACTCGTAACGCAAAGCCACCATGGGATCGACCTTGGCCGCCCGGCGCGCGGGCGTGTAGTTGGCCAAAAGTGCCACGCTCGCCAGGCCCACGGCCACAAGAACGAACGTCAGCGGATCGGTCGCGCTCACGCCGAAGAGCAGACCGCGCATCAGCCGGGTCAAGCCCAGAGCCCCGGCAACTCCGAGCACAAGCCCAGTGCCGGCCAAGCCCATTCCTTGCCCCACCACCAGCCTCAAGACGTCGCGGGGTTGGGCACCCAGGGCCACACGGATTCCGATTTCGCGGGTGCGCTGCGAAACCGAGTAAGCCATTACTCCATAAAGGCCGACCGCCGCCAGCACAAGAGCCAGGCTGGCGAAAATCGTTAGCAGAAGCATGGTGAACTTCCGCCGCATCACTGAATTGGCGATTACCTGCTGCATGCTGCTAACGTTGGCCAAAGGCACGCTTTTATCGACGCTCCAGACCGCATTTTGCGCTGCCGAGGTCAGCGCCGTCGGGTCAGTTGCCAGCGTTCGCACCACCATGAATGCGGAAGGCCAGTGGGCTTGGCCGAATGCCACGTAGATCTCCGCTCGCGGAGAGGATTCCAGACCTGTATGCCGCACATTGCCCACTACACCCACGATTTCGAGTTTGTCGCTCGTGGGTCCAAAGTCAGCGATGTATTTCCCGATTGGATCTTGCCCTGGGAAAACAGCCTGGACGAAGGCCTGATTCACTAGCGCAACGTGCAGAGTGGTCGCAGTGTCGTGGCTGGTGAAGCTGCGCCCCTGCAATAACGCTATCGCCATCGCGTGGAAATAATCGGGCGTGCTGACTCGGACGTCGGCGCTGTAGTCCTTGCGATCGCTGCCTGGAATGGTGAACGTTCTCGAGCTGTTTCCGCCCGCTAATGGCAACCGGCTCACCGCGCCTACCGCCCGCACTCCAGGAAGCGTCTGCAAGCGCTCCACTACCTGCTGGTAGAAGGCGTCTTGCCGAACGGGCTCGGCGGAGGACGGCAAACCCACGGTGAAAACCAACAAATGTTCGGGATCGAAGCCGGGATCAACTCGCATCAATTGCGCGAAGCTCTTGACCAGCAATCCAGCGCCTACTAGCAACACCAGGGAAAGGCCGACTTCGATGATCACCAGCGCGGAACGGGTGTGCCCCCGGCCGCCGCTGCTTCCCCGTTCGCCCTCCTTGAGCGACTCTTGCAGGTTCACACCGGAGGTTTGCCACGCAGGCGCCAATCCAAACAAGATTCCGCATAGAGCGGAAAGCGCCAAGCTGAAGCCGAGCACCTCTTTGCTGATTCCAATTTGCTTGAAGTTGCTGATTTCTGCCGGGCTCAGTGCGAGTAACGCAGGAACTGCCCACGCCGCAAGCAACATTCCCAGCGCACCCCCAAGAAGCGCCAGCACCACGCTCTCCGTAAGCAACTGCCGAACCAGCCGTAGACGGCCAGCCCCCATGGCTACGCGAATGGAAATTTCTCTACCGCGCTTGGCCGCTCGTGCCAGCAAGAGGTTGGCCACATTGGCGCAGCCAATCAGCAGTACGAACCCTACTGCGGCCAGCAATACCAACAAAACCGGCCGAAGATCCCCGGCCACGTAATCCTGCATCCGCATCAGGCCGATGCCGACGCCACCGTTTGCGTCTGGGTATTCCTTTTCCAACTGGTCAGCGATCACGTTCACTTCGCTGCTGGCCTGCCGCAGCGAGACTCCGGGCTTCAGCCGCGCCCATATATCGAGATAGTTCCGGTCGCGCATCGGCCGTGGATCTTCATTGGGGGCTAGCGGATGGACTGGAACTCCCCAGGGCGAGGGCAGCCAGAGTTCGCCATACTCATCCGGCGAGAAGTTAGGCGGCATCACACCGATGACCGTGTAAGACTTTCCGTCGAGCGTTATGCCGCGGCCCAGGAGCGTGCGGTCAGCGGCGTAGCGCCGTTTCCAAAAGCCGTAGCTCAGCACAGCCACATGGTCGTGACCAGCCTGCTCATCTGCCGGCAATAAACTGCGTCCCAGCAGTGGCGGAACGCCGAACAGCGGGAAGAAGCTAGCCGTCGTCATCATCGCCCGGATTCGTTCCGGGCGATCTCCTTCCGACAGATTCGCTTGCCATCCCCGCCCAGCCGCCATGCCAGAAAAGACGTGATTGCGCGCCACCAGATCCAGATAGTTCGCTGGCGAAAAACTGTCGGTCCACTCCCCCGCGCTGCGGTTGGTCTGGGAAATGGAAACAATTCGGTCGGCGTCCGCGTAGGGCAAGGGATGCAGCAAGACCACATCCACCACGCTGAAGATCGCGGTGACGCTCGCAATTCCCAAGGCCAGCGTGGCTATCGCCACTGCGGCAAACCCTGGATTCTTGCGCAGTTGGCGCAACCCGTAGCGGAAATCTTGGAGCTGCCCAGTCATGTTAGATTGCATCTCCTACTCGTACCGCAGCGCCACCATGGGATCGACCTTCGCGGCGCGCCGCGCAGGAACGTAACAGGCCAATAGCGCGACCACCGCCAAAATTGCAGAAACCGAGATAAGTGTGAGTGGATCGGTGGCGGTCACTCCGTAGAGAAGGTTGGTCATGAGGCGGGCCAACCCGGCAGTCGACACCAGCCCTATTCCGACGCCGATCAGCGCGAGTTTCCCGCCCTTGCCGAGAATCAGGCGCAGAATATCCAGCCGCTGTGCGCCCAGCGCCATGCGGACGCCGATCTCATGCGTACGCTGTCCAACCACGTAAGACACAACGCCGTAAATGCCGACGCTGGCCAGAAGCAGCGCCAGCGCGGCGAACACACCTAGAACAATCATGGAAAATCGCTGCGCAGTCAGCGATCCGGAGATTATTTCGTCCATCGACTGCGCGCCGAAAACCACTTGCTCGCTGCTCAACTGCCGGCTGGCGTGGCGGATGGAATCGAGGAGCCCCGGCGCGGCGCCCGCGGAACGTAGCATTACACTCGATCCGGAGGGCGCCATCGCGATGAATGGCGCCGGCATCTGCATGGCGGCCAGATAAAACTGCGCCCGCGGGGTTTGTACGTCGTCCAAATCGAGCCCCCACTGCTTGACGTGTCCAACGACACCAACGATCTCCGCAGGACCGGCGCGGCCATTGACGTTGATGCGTTTTCCTACGGGATTCTGGTTGGGGAAATACTTTTGCGCAAGCACGTCGTCAATCACCACCACCAGCGGCGAGTGATCGTTGTCCTGCTCGCCGATAAACCGGCCTTGCAGTAATGGGGTTCCCATTGCCTTCAGGTAGTCCGGTTCGACGATGTAGTCGATCGCCCAGTTCATGTCGTTGTCGCTCGCAGGTTTGGGTTGGCCGTCGAGCCAGAACAACTGTTCGTCATCGCCGTTCATGGGAATCGCGCCCCAGGTTTGTGAGACTGCGACCACGCCCGGAATCGACGCCAGCTGGTCATCGAGTTCGCGGAATGCGGCGCGAATCGCATCAGGCGTCGCATTCATCATCGACGGCGGCAGCGAGATTCCGAAGTTCAGCACGTTGTGCGGATTGAATCCCGGATCGACGCTCCAGAGCCGGGTCAGACTGCGAATCATCAACCCTGCGCCGGCGAGCAAAACCAGCGCCATCGCCATCTCAACCACGACGAATACGCCTTGCGCCCGATGGCGGCTTCCGCTCCCGCCCCGGCCGCCCTCCTTGAGAGTTTCGTGCAGAGTGTGTCCGGAAGTTTTCAATGCAGGAGCTAGTCCGAAAAAGACACCAGCGAGCATTGAAATCGCAGCCGTGAAGAGAAGCACCGGAGCATCGAGGCCGATTGTTTCAGCCCGCGGCAAGGCGCTGGGCAGAACTGATAGCGCGGCCCGGGTACTCCATGCCGACAAGAGCAAGCCCAGAGCTCCGCCGGCGAACGCCAGTAATACACTCTCGGTGAGCAACTGCCGGACCATGCGTCCCTGACTCGCGCCCAAAGCAGACCGAATCGCGAACTCGCGCGTCCTGCCGCTGGAGCGAGCGAGCAGCAGATTGGCAACGTTGACGCACGCGATAAGCAGGACGAATCCTACGGCAGCCAGAAGTACCAGCAGAAACGGCTGCACTTCACCGACCATGGCCTGCTTCAACGGCCTGAGCTTCGCGCCCACTCCCTTGTCTGCATCGGGAAAGGCGGTACTGAGGTTCCGCGTGACGCCATCCATATCGGCCTGGGCCTGCTCGATGGTCACTCCCGGCTTGAGCCGTCCGGTTCCGTGAATCCCAAGGCCGGCCGCGCGCTTCTGCAGCAACGGGTTTTCCCACTGCCCAATGGGAACGAATACATCCCGCCGATCGGGGAACGACGGCACGCGAAAACGGAAGTTGGCCGGGATTACGCCAATAATTGTGTAGTCCTTGCCATCCAACACGATGCTCTTGCCGAGAATATCGGGCGCGGAACTGAACTTGCGCTGCCATAGACCCGCGCTAATCATCGCGACTGGGTCGGCGCCGACCTGGTCTTCTCCCGGCCCAAATGCGCGGCCGAGCAGAGGTTTCACGCCGAGCATGGGAAATAAATCCGAGGAGACGAACTCGCCATTCACCTGGATGGCTTCGCCGCTGCCGGTAAGGCTGAAGGCATAACTGCGGTAAACGGCCATCGCGGAAAAAGTTCGGTTATCCTTTTGCCAATCGCGAAAGTTAGGATAAGAAATCGAACCGTACTCAAAATTCGGCTTGCTTTCACTGACGGTCACCAGCCGATCAGGTTGGGGATATGGCAACCGGCTGAGCAGCACTCCGTTGACCACCGAGAACAATGCAGTATTTGCCCCGATGCCGAGCGCCAAAGTGAGCAGGGCAACAGCGGTGAAGCCCGGGTTCTTGCGGAACTGGCGCAACGCGCCACGTACGTCCTGCAGTAGTCCGTTCATCTCACCTCACTCATAACGAAGAGCCACCATGGGATCGACCTTCATGGCTGCGCGCGCGGGGATATAAGCCGCCAGCGCCGCAACCAGGGCTAAGACAAATGTGAGTAAACAAAATGTCGCAGCATCGACCTGGACCACACCGAAGAGCGCGCTCGAAAGCCCGCGCGCCATCAGGAATGCCAGGGTCAGGCCGATGGCCAGCCCGATCGCAGCCAGCTTCATGGCCGCGCCTACGACCAGCGTGAGCACATCGAAGCGCCGCGCTCCCAGCGCCACGCGCACGCCAATTTCATGCGTACGCTGGGTAACCGAATACGCCATTACCGCAAAGATGCCGGCGGCGGCGAGGATAAGCGCGGTTAAGCCGAAGACCAGCATCATGCGGGCAGAGAATTCAACTCCGCTCAAGCCGTCGGAAAGAAGCTGGTCCAGACTGCGAACGTCGTAGGCGGGCTGATCGGCATCGACCGCGCGCAATTGCGCGTTAACAGACGGGACCAGAGCGAGGGGATCTCCCGCAGTTCGTACCACGAAGGACGAGGTGGATTCAGGTTGCTGTGCGAAGGGCACATATACGGTCGGAGCAGGATCGTAATCGAGCGGAACCGGCTGCACGTCGCCAACTACGCCCACGACGGTGCGCTTCGGCTGAGCGGTTCCCCGCCCCATTTTAAGATATTTCCCCAGCGGGTTCTGGTTCGGCCAGATTTGACGAGCCATAGTCTCGCTGATCACTGCGACCGGCGGAGCATTGGGGCCGTCCTGATCGGACAGAAGCCGCCCCTGACGCAGCGGGATACGCAAGGCGGAAAACAATCCCGGAGTCACCATTTGTGAGATCGCCGCGGGCCTCTTGCCTTGAGAATCCGGCGGCTTGCCTTCTGCGATGTATTCCGACCAGCTCCACGACCATCCCGAGGGCAAGCTGGTCACACAAGCCGCGGATTCGACCCCGGGCAAGCCCTGAATGTTCCGCAGGGCTTGCTCGTAATAGCCACGAATACGATCTTTGTCGCGATACGTCGCATCCGGCAGCGCCACGTGAAAAGTAAGAACGTGGTTGCGATCGAAACCCATGTTGGTGGTGACCAGTGCGCTGAAACCCTTCACCATCAGTCCGGCGCCGACCAGAAGAACCAAAGCCAAAGCAATTTCGGAAATCACCAGCACCGCACGAAAGCGCCGCCGGCCGGCACTGGCGGATCCGCCGCGCGTGCCTTCCTTCAGCGTGTCGTTCACGTTAGGCCGGGAAAAGTGCCATGCTGGGGCAAGTCCGGAAACCACCCCGGTAAACACAGCGACCAAGAGGGTGAACACGAACACTCGCGAATCAATCTGCAAGTGTTTGAGTCCGGCGATGTGCTCGACGATAAATGGTGGGAGGCTGTGGCCCATCAGACGAATTCCCCACGCCGAAAGGAATAACGCCCCCGCACTTCCGAGTAACGCAAGCAGCACACTCTCTACGACCAACTGCCTTCCCATCTGCCAGCGGCTGGCCCCGAGCGCGGCGCGCAAAGCGATTTCCTTTTGGCGCCCTGAGGCTTGAGCCAACTGCAGGTTGGCCACGTTGGCACAGGCCAGTAACAGAACGAAAAATGCCGCACCCATCAAGACGGACAGAAACTGCCGAGACCCAAAGGTGATGTCTTCGACCATGTTCGTGACCTTGATTCCAAGGCCGGCGTTCGTGTCTGGGTATTGTCGCGCCAGATTTGCTGCAATGGTTGCAAGATTCGCTTGCGCCTGCGCGATGGAAACGCCGTCTTTGAGCCGTCCGTATACCGTCAAGAAGTGATCTGCGCGATTCTCTTTCTCCGCTCCGCCTAAGTCGAGCGGAGCCCAAAGCTGGGAGCCTGTGGGGAAATCAAGATCGGCTGAGGCTACCCCGATCACTGTAAATCTCTGCCCATTCAAGAGCAGTGACTTGCCCACAACATCAGAATCCGCGCCCATGTGCTGCTTCCAGAATCCGTAGCTGATGACGACCACCGGCGCCACGCGATGCTGAAAGTCAGCGTCCCCGATATAGCGACCCGCTTGCGGGGCAATCCCCAGCAAGGGGAAGAAGCCTGCGGTCACCTGGAAGCCTTCGGCATGTTGGGCCACGCTGCCGCCAGTCAGATTCGCACCCCAGCCGTGGACCGCTGCCAGTTGTTCGAATATCGTGCTCTGCCGGTTCCAGTCGCTGAAATTCGCGGGCGCAGCGTCTAAGTGATAGTCATTCTGCTTGGGCGAGGTTTCCCAGATGGTGACGATGCGCTCAAGATGCGGGAAAGCAAACGGCTTCAACAGCATGGCATTGACCGTGCTGAAAGTGGTGGTGTTAGCGCCGATACCAAGTGCCAGCGTGATCACCGCGACCGCGGTGAATCCGGGGCGCTTCCACAACATGCGAAGCCCGTAATGGAAATCCTGGAATAGTCTGCTCATGACCAAGTCTCCTTACTCGTACCGAAGCGCCACCACGGGATCGACCTTGGCCGCGCGGCGCGCGGGGATATAGCAACCAGCCAGGATCGAAGCCAACACAAACCAAGGCACAATAGAAAAAGTTGCCAAGTCTCGAGGGCTCACCCCAAACACCAGGCCAGCCATCAAGTTCGCCAAAGCGAACGCGCCGATCAGGCCAACCACGACTCCTGCCATGGCCAGCTTTGCGCCTTGCGTCAGGATCAGCAGCAGAATTCCCTTCTGCTCCGCTCCCAGCGCCATGCGGATGCCGATCTCGCGCGTGCGCTGCGAAACCGAATACGCCATGACTCCGTAAATCCCCACTGCGGCCAGCACTAACGCCAGTCCGGCAAAGCTCCCGATCAGCCACATATCGAAGCGCCGCAACGAGCCTGAGTCCGCCACCATTTCTTCCATCCCTTGGACGCCATAGAGCGGCACGGTCTTATCCACGTCGCCCACCGCGGCTCGAATCGAATCCAGCAGACCGACGGAATTCTGGCTGCGAACGGCGAAACTCATGTTGCCCTCCAGCAGCGGCAAGAATGCCTGCGGTATCTGCTGGTATGGGTAGTAAGCGGTGGGCTCGATATCCACGTCGGCGGCCCAATGATGAACATCCGACGCCACGCCCACAACGACATGCCACTCCGCGCCGGGCATCGCCGGCTTGAGCCGCTTGCCGATCGCATTCTCATTTGGCCAATACAGCTTGGCCAGGCTCTGGCTAACCACCGCAATGTGGGGCGAGGCCGCGGTATCGCTTTCAGCAAACTCCCTTCCGCTGAGTAAAGGCGTTTGCAGACCGTTGAAATACCCGGGGCCAATCGCACGGAGGCGCGTGACTACGGGAATCTCGGACGGAGGAGGAGGCGTTCCTTCGATTTCGATTGGCATCGAAGGGTCTCCGCCGCTCATGGGAAGATTTCTGGCCAACACCGCGGACTGGACGCCGGGCAAAGCGCGTATGCGGTCTTGTACCTGCTCATAGAAAAGCGGAATGCGCTCGCCGGTGAACTGCGTTGGCGCGGCCAGGCGAAAGGTCAGCACTCCCGCCGGATTGAATCCCGGGCTTACATTTTCGGCGCGCCATAGACTTCGCAGCGATACTCCCGCGCCGATAAACAAGATTGACGCCAATGCGGTTTCCGTGATCACCAGGACGGCGCGGTGTTTTCCGAAACCTCCGCTGCTACCCCGCGCTCCTTCTTTGAGGGTTTCACTCAGCGTGCCCTTCGAACCTTCCCAAGCGGGCGCAATTCCGAAGAGAACTCCCACTACCCCGCAAAGCAGAACGGTGAATGCAAGGACGCCGGGGTCTATCGCAATCGCATCCGCCGAGGGAATGCTGGATGGGTGGGCTGCGCGCAGAACTTTGATGGCGAGCCACGCCAGACTTAATCCGAACGCGCCGCCCATCAGCGCCAGCAGCACGCTCTCGGTAAGCAACTGGCGTATCATCCGCAGACGGCTCGCGCCGAGCGCGGTACGAATTGAAATTTCGCGCTGTCTACTTGTCCCGCGCGCGAGAAGCAGGTTGGCCACATTCGAGCAGGCAATCAGCAAGACGAAGCCCACCGCTCCCATCAACAACAACAGCACCGGCTTCACTGTGCCGTTCACGAAGTCGCCCACCGGCTGCACCGTGGCTCCGAAGCCGCCTTCGCCCATCGGATCCTGCTTCTTAAGTCGCGCGGCAATTCCGTCCAAGGCTGATTGCACTTGCGCTTGGCTCATTCCATTGGGAAGCCGCATGAAACCGAAAAGCCAATGGACATTTCTCGCCGCCGCCTGTGCGTTGACGGATTCCAGCCGCAGTGGAATCCAGAACAACTCTTTGTCAGAAAGGACATGAAAACCCGGCGGCATCACTCCCACGACCGTGTAGGGCGCGCCGTCCAAACTCACCGCCTCGCCCAAGATGTTTTTTCGCGACTCAAAACGCGTAGCCCACAACGCGTGACTGAGAATTACAACCGCTCCGGCGCCAGGGTGATCTTCCTCTGCGGAAAACATTCGCCCAAGGACCGGTTGCACACCCAGCACGGGCAACAAGTCGTAGTTACCCTTGCCGCCTGCAATTCTCTCTGGAAGATCCTTGCCGCCGAGGTTCATCCCCACTGCGGAAAATGCCCCGACGTGCTCCAGAAGATTTCCTTGCTGCCGTATCTCCAGAAACGCCGGGGTGGAAAAAGCGTTTGGAGTGCCGTTGGACATCGTCTTCCACAGAAACATCACACGACCGGCGTCGCGAAAGGGAAGCGAATGGAACAGCACGGAATTGATCACGCTGAACATGGCAGTGTTGGCGCCGATACCCAAAGCCAGCGTGATGACCGCCACTGCGGTAAATCCGGGCGACTGGCGCAGCATCCGCAGTCCGTAACGAAGGTCTTGAAGCAAAGTCTCCATATCGCTCCTCACTCGTAGCGCAACGCCACCATGGGATCGACTTTCGCCGCCCGCCGCGCGGGAATGTAGCAGGCCAGCAGCGCCACCGAGACCAGCAACAACACGACTGCGGCAAACGTCACCGGATCGGTGGCCCTCAGGTCGAAGAGCAGCGAACCCAGCACGCGCGTAACCGCGAACGCCCCGGCCAGCCCAATGGCCACGCCTACCAAAGCGGTCACGATTCCCTGCCTGAGAACCAGCCGCAGCACGCTGCCAACGGATGCGCCCAGAGCGATCCGTATTCCAAACTCTCCCGTGCGCTTCGAGACCGCGTATGCCGTGACGCCATACAGGCCGGCCATCGCAAGCAGCAACGCGGTTCCCGCGAATATCCCCACCAGCGACAGGTTGAACCGCCGCGACTGAAGCGACGACGACACCACTTGCGACATGGTCTTGAACGTAGGCGGCAGGTTGGGATCGAGGGCGCGAATAATCTTGCGCGCAGAGGAAATCACCGCCGCTGGATCGGCGTCGGTGCGTATTACCGCGCTGAAGCGGTAGGTGGCTTGTGGCCGCTGGTGGTAGTCGACATAGATCGTCGGACTCGGAGGCGCCTCCAAGCTGTCTTCCCGCACATCGCCGACCACCCCCACAATCGTGAGCGGACGAAGGTCTCCGTCGATATTGCCGAACTCAAGCCTCTGCCCCAGCGGGTCCTGGCCGGGCCATTTCTCCTGCGCCAGAGATTGCGTAACGATGGCCACGTGCGGCGCGACCATGGTGTCGCGGTCATCGAACCAGCGGCCCCTTAGCAACGGGATTCCCAGGGCTCGAAAATACCCTCCATCGACCGGACTGTAGTTGGCGTATCCGGTGCGGCTGGCCTGATGAAACCATTTCTCCAGCTCTTCGATCGCCCGCGGAGGCTGCTCGTTCGGAGACATGATTACGTAGGACCCATCTGAGAGGCGACCCGTCAGAGGCAGACTTCCGGTTCCTCCGACCTCGCTCGTGCCCGGAATGGTGCGAAGCTGAGCGAGAAGGGCGTTCAGGAATTGAACTCGCTGGAGCTTGTCCGGATCCTTCTCCGCGTAAGAAAGGGCGAGGTTCGCTGTGACGATATGCTCGGCGCGAAAGCCGGGATTGATCGAGAGTACATGCACCAGGCTGCGTCCTAACAGGCCCGCTCCTGTCACCAGGACCAGGGTGATGGCGATCTGTCCCGCAATAATTGCGCGAACTACGCCTTGTCCTCGGGGGGCGCTGCCGAGTGCGCGTCCGTGCTCCGCCAGCGCATGTTGCACGTTGGCCGAGGTAGTGCGGAGCAAGGTGACAATCCCGAGTCCCAGAGCCACCAGAACCAGGACTGCGGTGGCGAAAAGCAGCACCGGCAGGCTAATGGATACATCGCTCAACGACGTCAAGTCAGCAGGCGCCATGCTGACCAGTGCGACCACTCCCCAGCGCGCCAGCAACACGCCCAGCACACCCCCGATCGTGGAGAGCAGAAGTGCTTCCACCAAGAATTGCCGAATCAGACGTCCTCGACCTGCCCCAATTGCCGTGCGGACAGCCAGCTCTCTTTCCCGGCTGGAGGCTTGCGCCAGCAATAGATTGGCAACGTTGGCGCAGGCAATCAGCAGAAGGAATCCCACTGCACCCATCAGAATCAGCAGCGCCGGACGAACGTCCTGGGTCATCGCATCCTGCAGGCGAGCGAGCGAGACGGTGGTCATGTCGACATCCAGCCCATATTGCTGTTTGATTTGGTGGGCGATAGTCGCCAGGTCCGCCTGCGCCTGCTGCGGCGTTACGCCATCGCGCAACCGGCCCAGCAAGCGCCAGTTATGCGCGTTGCGGCTGGGCAGCCGCCGGCGAAGCTCTCGCGGCATCCATATATCGGCATTCTCCGGAAAGCGGAAGCCGGGAGGAAGCACGCCAATTACAGAAACCGCCAGGTCCTGAACCGTCAATTTGCTCGAAGATAGGTCAGGTGTGCTATTGAGATACTGCCTCCAATAGCTGTAACTCACGAGGGCCGTGGGCGCCGCCCCAAATTGCTGGTCTTCATCGGCAAAGCTGCGGCCCAGTACCGGCTCGACGCGCATCAGGGGTAAGAAGTCGCGAGACACCATGACCGCCGTAGCGCGCGTCGGCTCTGAACCGCCCGAGACTGACACCAGACCAGGCGCATACTCCGCCAATCCTTGTAAGGACTGATTCTGCCGGCGCAGATCTTCAAAATTTGGATCGGTCGAATCCATTCGATGGCCGCGCGCATCCGCCTCCCACAGGCGAACGATCTGGTCCGGCTTGTCGTAAGGCAGAGGACGCAGCAAGACCCCGTTCACCACGCTGAAGATTGCAGTGGTGGCTCCGATGCCCAGCGCGAGGGTGAGTAAGGCGATTGCGGTAAAGCTGGGCGACTTCCGCAACATCCTTACCCCGTAGCGAACATCCTGGAGAATGGTGTCCACAGTTCCTCACTCGTAGCGCAACGCCACCATGGGATCGACTTTCGCTGCGCGCCGCGCCGGAATATAACTTGCCAGAAGCGCAGACACAGCCAGCACCGCCGCGACCGCCGCAAGCGTGGGAGCGTCCCAGGCGCTGATACCGAAGAGCAGTTTGCGCATCGCGGTTGCTGCCAACAGCGAACCCAAAACTCCGAAGACGAGTCCCCCGGCCGTAAGCCAACCCGCTTCTTTCAAGATGAGTTGCGCTACAGAACTGCGCTGCGCTCCGAGCGCCATGCGAACCCCGATCTCGCGGGTTCTCTGGCTAACCGAATAAGCGATCACTCCGTAGAGACCGACCACGCCCAGCAGCAAGGCCAAGACCGCAAATCCACCCACCAGCCACGCGGTGGACCGGTGCAGGTAAGCGGACTGCGAATCGTCGATTCGCTGCGTCATCGATCCCTGGCCGATGGTCGCGATGTCGGGATCGATCTGGCGAATGGCTGCGGTCAATGCAGGAAGAATTGATTGCTCGTCCTGCGACGTGCGGACGAGAACCGAGAAACCGTTGTCGGGATTTTGATTGAAGGGATAATAAACAGCCGGCCAGATTTCGGAATCGAGCGGGCCTTCCTTGATGTTGTCCACGACGCCGACAATTTCTCTGATCGAATTGGGCGAGAGAGTGGTGTCGCCGATTCGCTGGCCTATCGGGTCTTGCCCTGGGAAATATTGCCTGGCCAGCGCCTGATTAATAATTACGACGAGAGGCTTCGATGCATCCTCCGCATCGGTGAAGAGGCGCCCGCGCAAGAGCTTCGCCTGCAAGGTGGTGAAGTAGCCGGAACTCACATCGCGCTGGTTCACCTCGTTGTGCTCTCCGTGATATGGGCGGCCAACAAATCGGATCCAGTCTGTGTTGCCGTTGACTTTCACCGGCAAGACGCTGCCGATGCCGACGGATTTCACACCGGGAAGGCTGGCTGTGGCAACCACGATCTGCCGCCCCAGCGTGATCGCCTGCTGTTCTTTCCCATAGCCATACCTGGCGTTCGGAGCCATGATGTCGAGGGCGGCCAGATGCCCGGGCTGAAAGCCAACATCCACATGCAGCAAGCGGTAAAGGCGCTTACCGAGGAGTCCAGCTCCGACCAGCAGTACCATGGCGATGGCCAACTCCACCACGATGAGGTTCGAAGCGAAGCGGCGCCAGGTGGTTCCCGCCGAGCCGCGGCTGCCTTCCGCCAGGTCGTCTCGCAACCTGGCGAACTGCAGGCGTGTTATCGGCGTGGCGGAAGACAAAATCGCTGCGAAGAGCGAAATCGCACCAGCGAAGAGGATCACATGAAGGTTTAGGCCAAGCCCGCTGAGATAAGGCATGCGGGCCAACATATCTTTCGATATGAGTCCGAGGAGGATTTGCGTCGCTCCATAGGCTGTGACCAAGCCGAGCACGCTGCCCGCCGCAGCCAGCACCAGACCCTCAGCAACAAATTGTCGAAATAAGCGCGCATGCGGCGCGCCCAGAGCGCCCCGAACCGCCATCTCACGGCGGCGGCTCTCAGTACGAACCAGCAGAAGACTCGATACATTCACGCAAGCAATCAGGAAGAGCAGCCCGGCCCCGCCCAGCAAAAGCAGCAGGATGGGGCGGACGTCTCCCACAATTAATTCCGATAAAGGCACGACGCTCGCGCCTTGTCCGTGGTTGGAGTCGGGATATTGCGCTTCCAATTGCCGCGCAACTGACTGCATGTCAGCCAACGCCATCTGTACTGTCACGCCGTCTTTAAGCCGCCCAATGCCGTAGAGATTGTGGCAGCTTCGACGGAGTTCGCAGGGGCCGGAGGCGTGAAGAGTGGTCCAAAACTCCGGCGCGCCGCGCGGGGCAAAGTGAAAATCCTGCGGCAAGACTCCCACTATGGTATGCGCAATTTCGTCGAGCGTAATCGTGGTCCCGATTACGTCTTTTCGCGCGCCAAATCTTTTCTGCCACGCCGCATAACTCAAAATCACGGCGTTCGGTGCGGCCGGCAAATCTTCTCCCTGATAAAAATCGCGGCCTACCACGGGAGTGACCCCCAAGGTGCGAAAGAATCCATCACTCACGCGCGTGCCGGGCACCGGTTCCACACCGGTCGGGGCCTTTAGCATGAAACCGTTCCCCGCATAGACATCCATGGAACTGAAAACCTGGTTCATGTTTTTCCAGTCCAGGTAATCGAGATAGGAGAGGTTTGCACGAGGCATCATCGGCACGCTCTCGGTAACAGCCACCAGCCGCGACGGATTCGAGTAAGGCAAGGGCTTGATCAGCGCGGCGTCCACGAACGCAAAGATGGCGGTGCTGGCGGCGATCCCAAGAGCCAGCACGAGAATGGCGACGCAGGCGAATCCTGGATTTTTCTGGAGTTGCCGCAGCGCGTAACGAACGTCCTGCGATAAACCGTTCATAGGGGGAATCATTGTCCTCACTCGTAGCGCAATGCCGACACTGGATCGCTATTCGCCGCCCGCCGCGCAGGAATGTAGCTGGCCAGTACTGCGACTGCGGTCAGCACCACTACGGCTGCCGCAAAGGTTGCCGGATCGGTGGGGCGAGTTCCATAGAGCAGCCCGGACATCAGTCGTGTCAGAGCCAGCGCCCCGGCCAATCCCGCGGCTACACCTGCCATCGCCGGAACTGTGCCGTGCAAAATCACGAGTCGGAGTACGTCGCGTCCCTGGGCTCCGAGCGCCATGCGAATGCCGATCTCACGCGTGCGTCGTGAGACGGAGTAGCTCATCACACCGTAAATGCCTACGGCCGCCAATAGCAAAGCCAGCGAAGCAAACGTGCCTAGCAGAGTCAGGTAAAGGCGCGAATCTCCGGTCGCGTAGGCAACTACTTCCTCCATGGTCTGAACCTCGGAGATGGGTATATTCCGGTCGATCGAATGGATCGCTGCGCGAATCGCCGGCGTCACGGCGGCTGCATCTCCCGCCGTACGCACGACAAGAGTTAAGTAAGCGAACGGCGCTGAGGGACGGTCAAGATATGCCGGATCCTGCAGGTAAGGAACAAAAACTTCTTCCTCGGGAGGACTGACCCAGCTGCCGCGCACGGTATTCTTCACTGCGCCGACCACTGTGAGCCAGGAAGGAGCAGTGGCCGAATCGCTGAAAGTGATGCGCTTGCCGATGGGGTCTTCGCCCGGCCAATATCGCCGGGCCATGTAATCGTTGATCACCACCACCCCGGGCGCACGCGAATTGTCGGCTTCACCGATATCACGTCCATGGAGAATCGGAATCTTCATCGTGCGGAAGTAGCCGGGAAAAACCGTGCGATATGTCGCCACCGGCGCTTCTCCGGGGCGCTCAGGCGGCCGCCCCTGCACGTGAAACGAGTAACCCCACTGGTCGCCCGCAAGCGGAAGATGGTTTATAGCGCTGGCAGACTGCACGCCCGGAACGGCGCTTACGCTCTGCAGTACCTGCCGATAGAAAGGACCGGTATGGCCTGCGGAGGCCTGCCCGGTTCCACCGATTCCCACCGTCATCGAAAGCACATGATGCGGATCGAAGCCCGGGTCAACATTCTGCAAAGCGATGAACGTGCGCACCATCAGGCCAGCGCCCGCCAGCAGAACTACCGCGAAGGCGAATTCCGAACTGACCAGCAAGCTGCGCACCCGGTTGCGGCGGATTCCGTCGCCAGCGCCGCGCTCTCCTTCTTTCAAATTTTCCAGGACGTTCGTCCCAATCAATCTCCCGGCCGGAGCTAGGCCAAAAAATAAGCCGGTAAGTAAGGAGAGGGCCAGCGCAAACCAAAGCACATGGCTGTCGACGGAAATGGTATTCACTCGCGGAATGCCGCCGCCAAGTGTAGGCAGAACTCGAACGCCCCAAACGGCAAGTAGCACCCCGAGAGCGCCGCCGCCCACGGCCAGCGCCAGGCTTTCAATTAGCAACTGGCGCAGCACATCCCATCGCCGCGCCCCAAGCGCCGAACGGACCGCGACTTCTCTGTGCCGGGCGGCAGCCCGCGCCATCAGCATGTGGCCGACATTGGCGCAGGCAATCAGCAACACGAATCCCGCCGCACCCAACAGGACGAGTAAAGTTGGGCGGATGTTCCCGACAACTTTTTCGCGGAGCGAAACCACATCCACATTTCGATTCGTGCCGGGATATTGCTGCTCCAGACGCGCGCCGATGGCTGCCATTTCCGCCTGCGCCTTTTCCAGCGTCACCCCGGGCTTGAGCCGCGCAAACACGCGGAGGGAGTTTCCTTCGCGATCGGCGACTCTCTTGCCCAGAGCCAGCGGTGCCCAGAGTTCTGTCTTGGTCGCCCAAAAGGGAGCAAATCGGAAGTCGCGCGGCATCACGCCGACCACGGTGTAATTTCGACCGCTGAGCGGAAGAGATCGGCCGATAATGTGCGGGTCGCTGGCAAAGTGGCTCTGCCAGAGGCTGTAGCTCAGCACCACTTCATCCTCTTTGCCCGCCCCCTGCTCTTCCGGCAGGAACACTCTTCCCAGCAAAGGCTCGACTTTCAACATCGGAAGGATGTCCGCGGTGATCTGCAATCCCCAAAGTTTTTCGGGATTGGTGGGATCGGTAAGGTTTGGCGTCCAGAACTGGGCCGCTCCCATGCTTTCGAACACGTGATTCTGCGCTCGCCAATCCTCGAAATTGGCAGGGGCGACAGGATTGCTGCCATTGTGCAGAATCACGACTAGGCGGTTGTCATTTTTGTATGGAAGCGGTCGCAGCAAGAGCGCGTTGACCACGCTAAAGATCGCAGTATTTGCACCGATCCCGAGCGCCAGAGTGATGACCACCACTGCCGTGAATCCCGGGCTCTTCCCCAACTGCCGCAGCGCATAGCGGACGTCCTGGAGCACTCCGCTCATGCGTGGATATCCGCCATCAGCTTTTTGAGTTCTTCCTCGGCCACGACCTTGCCGTCGAACAGGTGCACTTCCCTCTCCGCGTGCTTGGCGAAGCGGGGATCGTGCGTCACCATGCAGATGGTCGCGCCCTCTCGGTGCAGGTTCTGGAGAAGTTCCATCACCGCCTCGCCGTTGCGCGAATCAAGATTTCCGGTGGGCTCGTCGGCAAGCAGGATGGATGGCTTCCCTCCCAGAGCGCGTGCCACCGCAACCCGCTGCTGCTGGCCGCCCGAGAGTTGTGAAGGATAGTGCCGAACCCGGTGCGCCATGCCCACGCGCTCGAGTGCTTCCATCACGCGCTTCTTGCGGTCGGCGGCCGACATCTTCTGGCGGTAGGTGAGCGGCAGTTCGACGTTTTCGTACACCGTGAGATCGCCGATCAGGTTGAAACTCTGGAAGATGAAACCAATCTCCTGATTGCGGATGCGGGAGCGGTCTCCGAAGTCCAGGTTCTCGACCGGCTTGCTGTTGAGGAGGTAGCGCCCATTGGTAGGCGTGTCCAGCAAGCCAATGATCGAGAGCAGCGTGGACTTGCCGCAGCCCGACGGGCCCGACATGGCCACGTACTCTCCTTTATTGATGGTCAAGTGCACGCCGGAAAGCGCGTGCGTCTCAATCTCATCGGTGTAGAAAACTTTGGTCATCTCCTCGATTTGGATAAGCGGCTGCTTCCCGTTTTCCATTGCGGTGTGCTCCTCGTTTGAATGTCGCTGCTATTCCAGCCGGATGCGGTCTGTGTTGTCCCAACGTGACATATCGGAAAGAATCACGGTCGAACCTTCGGGCAATCCTTCGAGAACCTGAATCGAGTTCACCGACGCTCTGCCAACCTTCACCGGAACCCGCACTGCGCCCTTTCCGTCGGGATCCAGTTTGAACAAGCTGATGGTGCTGTTCTCCTGCCCGAAGGCCGGCCTTCCCACATAAAGGACGTCGGCCAGGCGCTCCAGGTCGATGGTTCCGTCCACGCTGAGATCGGGGCGGGCGCCCTTTGGAAGGTCCCCAGTGAGTTTTACGTCTACGGTCACAGTTCCGTTCTGCACAGCGGGATCGACACGCATGACCGTTCCCGAGACCACGCCGTTATGCGTGTCAACAGAGGCGGGTTCGCCGATTTGCACATCCCGAGCCTGAGTCTCCGCGATCTTCAGCTCGGCAATCAGATGATTGGGCTGGACAACCTTAGCCAGCATCGTCCCGGGCAGCACGTGCTGCCCAACCTGTAGCGGCAAATCGACCAGCACGCCGTCGATTCCCGCCCGCACTTTCAAGTCATTCAACTGCTTCTGCCGAAGACCGGCCAGGGTCCGCATCTGGTCGACGCGCGCCTGCTGTTCGGCCATCTGCGCCACGATCGCTTTCTCGGCAATCGTCAGCCGCTGCTCTTCGAGATTGTTTCTGGTTGTCAGTTCGTCCGATCGGCCTTTCGAGGCGTTGTAAGTCAAGGCCGGAAATCACGCCCAGATCGTACAGAGCCTTGTCGGTTTCGGCCTGGAACTTGGCCTGCGAATAGTCTTGCGTCACCGTCGCGGCGCCTGCCTTCTGGTTCATCAATTCGCTGTCCAGCCTTACGTGCAGGCTCTGGTATGCGGCCTCCGCGGCCTTCAGTTGGAGCTCGGCGTCCAGTGCCGTTTGCTCGACCTGGGGACTGCTCATCTCCAGCAGAATCGGTGTCGACCTTTCACTTCGGTGCCTGGCAAACCCGAATTCGATGACCGTGGCTTCGGTCTCCGCAGGGATTTGGCGTGTGAACTCCTGGCTGGGAATGAGCGTGCCCAGTCCGCGGACCTGGCGCAGCATGGGCCCGCGCTTGACCGTGTCGGTCCATACCGTACCGCGTTCGACGCTGGGAGCGGCCGGCTTGAGCCGGGATACCCCGACCGTGACGCCCACAAGAGCCGCCAAGGCGACCACCGCCAGAATGATCTGGCGGCGGCGCTTTTGGCGTTTCAGCTCTGGCCGTGCTATATCCATTGCCCCTAGTACGGCAGGTTCCGTACCAATTCAAGGTGGGGTGAAGTTGCTGGAAAGATTGGGGAAGAGCTAGTCTCCACATAATGTTATGCGTCCGACCACGAACATTCCTGTTCGTTTTCGGACAGTTCTTCGAGAACCGTAACTTCGCCCCAAGTTCCGCATCGTACAAACAAGGGAGTGGTGTGCGACATTTCTGTCTCCCTGCTGCGAGGAAGCCATGAACACGGAGACGACGACCCGTTTGTTTACCACTGAGGCCTATGCCGCTCCTTCCCCCAAGAGCCTCGACCTGAAGCATGGTTCGTATCGCGTTCGATACGCTGCCACCGAGCAAGATCGGCGCTCCGCTTTCCGTCTGCGCTTCTTGGTCTTCAATCTGGAATTGAATGAAGGGCTCGAGTCCGCCTACCAAACCGGCTACGACTGCGACGAGTTCGATTCGGTGTGCGATCATCTGATCATCGAGCATCTGGGCACCGGACACATGGTGGGCACTTACCGCTTGCAGACTGGATCGACCGCACGCACGAACCTTGGCTACTACAGTGAGCGCGAGTTCAACTTCGCACCCTACGAGTCATTGCGGGATCGCACGATCGAGTTGGGACGGGCCTGCATCCATCGCGAGCACCGCTCCATGGAAGTGCTGTACTTGCTGTGGCGGGGTATCGCGGAATACGCTCTGACCTGTGGCGCCCGCTACCTGATGGGCTGCTCGTCGCTGACGTCGCAGGACCCCGAGCACGGTACAGCCGTGTACGGGGCTTTGCGGGAATACCTCGTGGACCCGGCGCTGTGCACCGAACCTCAGCCGGAGTTCGCTATGGCGCTTGTCTCAGAGAAAGGCGCAAACGATCGCGCACCGAAGCTATTGCGTGCCTACCTTGCGATCGGCGCGAAGATCTGCGGTCCTCCGGCGATTGACCGCGAGTTCAAGACGATTGATTTTCTTACGCTGCTGGATCTGCAGAGCTTGCATCCGCGAATTCGGGGGAGATTTCTGGGGGAAGTGACAGGCTCGCGAAGCGTAAGAACAATCAGTTTTAGTTGTTAGCTGCCCGTCTCACTTATGACGCAGGGTCTTGGATCGATCTCCAGTATTTGGGTTTCGCCGCGCTGCAGCAGTTCTCCATGAACCGTGATCGGCTCGGCGATGAACTCGCGCAGAGCATCCTTCTTGAAAGCCCTTCCTCCGGGCCCCGTCAAGAGATATTGCCTGCTCCCGTCGGCGCTCACGAAAATTGGCGGAATTCCACCGCTGATACAGCGTGAAGCGCAATCGCGGTGAACTTTTCCCCGGCCGGGATTCATCACGCCGAGATAACACTTGCTGTCCACGATCTCGCCGGCAACGTCGATGGGTCCGAGGTCGTGCATCGGCTCGCTTAGAGACGCTTTATCCAGCGGCATGATCGAGCCGGGCACGACTTCCACCATCGTCCCACCCTCGCGATAGATCAATTGACCTTGCAGACGGACCGTCTTGCCATCGAAGCCGGATACCAAAGCGTCAGCCCCGTGCTTTCCAGGCGCGACCAGTAAGTAGCGCGAATACACGTCTTCTGATCCGGTTTGACCCGCGCGCGCAACCAGCAAAGTTGGATACGGCCGAGCAACCACCACTCCCTCGAAATTACGCAGCTTTCCGAACTCAAATGCGGAGTTTGCGAATGGCATCTGCGCAGTCACCAGCACCAAAGCCACCGCCAGCGCCAGCACACCCAATCCGGCGACGATCTTTTTTACAAAGGATGCCAGCGCGGCCGGCGCTTTCGGCAAATATCCCACATAAAAGTCGTTCATTGCGGCTGTACCTCTTTAACTTCGGTCTTCGACTGAACACGGGCCGGCTCCACATAGGTCCCGGGAGCGTTCGGCTTGGGGTGCACTAGCACTCGACCATCGACCACTCGAACCCGAAACGTAGGAACTTTTTCTTTAAAGGGCGGCGGAGACGCTCCGGTATCAGGCAGATACTGATAGCCGTGCCACGGACACGTCACGCAACCGTCGATGATGCGCCCTTCGCCAAGCGGGCCGTTCTGATGCTGGCAAACATTTGAGATGGCGGAAATCTTGCCGTCGTACTTGAAAATGGCCACGCGTTCACCCGAAAGAGAAACGATGGTTGCGCAGTTTTCCGGAATGCGGTCGGCGCGGCAGACTTCCACGAAGCCCTCGTTGTCGGCATCGAGTCTCGTCCGATCGATGCGTCTTTCCTTGAATCCAGCGGCCAGATGCACCGAAACCACCGTCACGACTCCCACAACCAGCACCGACGCCAGCACTGGACTGGTCTCCGACTGCAACGCGCCCAAAGTCACATGTGCCACCAGCAGCGCATACGCCACGTACACCAGCATGTGCAGCCGCTTCCAGGTTGGCGCCGACAAATTGCGCAGCCAGAAATCGTGACTAGTCGCGGCCATCAGAAAAAGAATAATGAGCGCGAAAAAGCCGAGTGCCTGAAAAGGAAAATCGGCCACGCTGCCATACCGTGGGTTGCTGATGAAGAGACTAACCAGCGGATTGACATTCCCCAGTGCGTGAAACTGAAACAGGCCAAAGCCACCGTGGGCGACGCCAAGCAGGAACGTAGTTACTCCAAGATGGCGGCGGTTGTAGAGCAGCGGAAGAAAGCGCGGGTTCAATCGGCTCAGCGGTCCGATGCATAACACCACATGCAAAAGCAAGAATGCTGCGGTTCCAAAGCCGCGGATGAGCAGCGTCTCCGCCGTAGCGGTTGGGTTCAGCAAAGCTCCGAGGCCGACGAAAGTCGCCAGATAGAGCGCGACCAACGACACCAGCACGCCGTCGTAGATCTTCTTCTGCCGGTTCCAACCGATTGCGCCGTATTGCACGCTCATGGCAGCTTCTCCAGCGTGGCAGTATCCACGACCGCGTGGTGCGCCAGGCTGTACAGGATCAGGTGGCCGGCTCCCGCAGCTTCCGGCGGGAGTGCGAAGGCCTTGGTGCCGGCATAAGGTCCCAAGAGCTTCGCCTGCGCGGGCAGGGAATCTCCTTGCGGTATATCCGCGGACCAATAAAGCAGCGTGTCTGGTTCATTCCACTCGAACTGCGGCCGCAGAATCACATAGCCGACGGTGGGATGGACTGCGTCGGAGTAGACGGTTGTGTGAATACCCGGATACTTCGGCCATGACACATGGGGCCTCTGTGCCCGCACTGCTGAACCCGGCAGATGAGGGTCAAAGCTTTTCTGACCGAGGGCCGGGTGTCTCGACCGAAGCCCGACGACCAGAATCGTGGGTAGCACTAAAGCGAGCGTAATAAACGCGCGGCGATGCACGGTTCTGAGCGGCTGAATCATCGGTGCGGATTCTCTTCCACGGGTGGTTCGACAACGCCTCTCGCCCAGCGCGAGAGGAACAGCGGCCAGAAGGCCGCGACTCCGGGAAAAATCAGCAAGCGAAAGCCGAGACGTGATCCCTGAGCTTCAGAGTCCAGGCGCTGCACTCCAAACCACACGAAGGGCACCGCGAATAGAAGCCCGATGCCAGCGTAGGCGGTGAGAGCGTAAACCATGGCTTTTACTGTTGTCTCAAACATTGGGCCTCTACTCCGCGTTTCTGAAAATCGAGCCGTCTAAACGTCGCCGTAAATCGGAATCACTGCCCCGTTGACGTCCTTGCCCGCATCGCCGGCAAGCCACGTCATTAGGCTCGCGACCGCGCCCGGTTGCACCCACTTGGAAAAATCCGCATTGGGATCGGACTTGCGGTTCGCCGGCGTGTCCATCGTGCCCGGCAAGATTACATTGGCGGTGATGCCTACATCCTTGTTTTCCGCTGCCACAGTTCTGATGAGCGAAACCATAGCGGCTTTCGAAGCGCTGTAGGCTCCGACGCCCGGTCCAGGATCGACGGCAGCCCGGCTGCCGATGGCGATAATGCGTCCGTTGCCAGTCTTCCGCATCGCGGGCAGCACGGCACGCAAAAGATAAAACGCGCTGTTCAGATTAAGGTCGAACATGCGTTGGAAAGTAGCGTCGTCGGTTTCGGCGATGGACTGGCCTCCGGCGAAACCGCCCACCGTGTGGGCCAGCACGTCGAGCCGGCCAAAGCGAGCCACCACCGCATCAACCATGCTTTGGGCGCCGGCGGGAGCAGTGGTGTCCGCCGGCATCGCGGTAAATAATGGGCTATTGAAATCCGACTGCTGAATCTTGCGCGATACCCCCACCACCGTCGCGCCGACGTCCAGAAACGCCTGAGTTACGTAGCTTCCCAGGCCTCCGTTGGCCCCGGTAACGATTGCGATCTTGCCTTTCATGGAACGCTCCCCACTGCAGAGTAAGTTGCTTTCATCTTCCGGACATCCCTGTCGAATGCTCATCTGATTCGATAGCTGCGAAAAGGTTACGTATGAACCCAGGTCGAGTTCACCCTCAGAACGCCATCCGCCGACCGTGCTGATTCTCTCAAGCGCAGGTGCAAGTGCAACCTTGGTAGACGGGCCCACTCGTAAAATACAGAATACGCAGAGGTTAGTAGCTCTCCCTAGGAAATAGTCACCGCTTTGTAACTTCCTGACTACAACGGCGTCTCATGGGAGAGGGTGAAGTGTCTCGGCTGTGGCGGGATACGAGTCTTGGGGCGCGGGCAAGAGTGCCCTCTACACCAAGAGGTAGAGGTAAGGATAGCAACGTGAATCGATGGACATTTATTTTCGCTCTGATCTTGGTTCTAGCGCCCGGTTTGTTTGCCGGCGAGAACTTAAAACTTAACTCGCGCCTGGACTACTCTAGCGACAGCCAGGACGGTCCGCTCATCACGGGCGACAACATGCAAACCGGCTTCGTGGCGGGAAAGCCCAACTACGTCATCATCTATGGCGAGGGATGCTTTAATTCCAAGCGGCAGGCGCGGCGCACGGTCGATCTGTACAACAAGTATCGCGGCCGGGTGAACTTTGTCGTTATCGATAACGACATTCCCCAGTCGGCCGCTCAGCAGGAACTCGTGAAGCGCTATTTTCACGGATACATCCCGCACGTGGTGGTGTTAGGCAAGGACGGTCACGCGCTCTATGACGCGGCGGGCGAAATAGAAACCGAACGCATTGAAAGCCTGTTCGAAAAGGCGTTGGCGGCAGAGCAGCGGTAGACCTGGACGTCGAACGGCTGCCGCCGGATTAGTGGCGAAGCGGTACGGGAAGGGTAACCGACGCAACATTTGCTTTGAAACGGGCTGTGGATGGGTTAATCTGTGGGCCTCGGAAGCACTGAGACCAGGGATCTGAAAGCGGGAAATGGGGCTCGAACTAAAATGCGATGATGTGTGGCGAGAGGTGTCCAATTACCTCGACGGCAGCCTCCCCCTTTCCGTGCGTAAACAGCTGGATCGCCATCTGAAGGGATGCAAGCGCTGCCAGGCTGTCGTAGACGGAACCCGCAACGTCGTCCAACTGACGGACGATGAGCGATCGTTCGAGCTGCCTCGCGCTGTATCGCGCCGCTTGTATTCCAAGCTGGACGAGCATTTGGACGGCTTGCGCTCACTTCCTACCAGCGCGCCGCGCGAAATTCCCGTAGGCATTACCGGCGACCGCGTGCAACTGGGTTCTCACCTCATTTACTTCTGGGAAGACGACGACGAGTTCGAGCGCGGAGTGCGCTTCCTCTATCCCGGGTTGGGGAAGGGAGAGCATTGCATTATTTTCGGGCACGATGAGGCGCTGGAAAAGGTGCTCGGCATACTGCGATCCAACGGGTACGATCCGGACGAGCTGATCCGGAATTTGGATCTGACCGTTCTCCGCCGTCAATCCTCCGCGAAAGCCACGGTTGCCGATATCACCGACGTCGCCAATGCCTGCCTGCGCGCGGGAGCAACCGCGATACGCTTTCTAGGGAACCTCGGCATGGGACGCGACCCCCTGCCAGCGGGCGAGGATGACGTTCTGGAGCTTGAGACCAAGGTTACTGCCGCCATCAGCGTGCTTCCTTGCGTTGTGGTCTGCATGTACGACGTGCGAACCGTCTCCGGCCGGCTGATCCTCAAGGGTGGGTTGCAAACTCACCATCTGGCCGTGTGCAGTGAAGGCGTGCGTGCAAACCCCTACTTCCAACCGGACGACCCAGAAGCCGCACCCGGCACCACTCGCCACATTCACTAAAAGCCGCGAAGCGGCGCAAGAATGCAGCCCAGGGCGCAAGCCCTGGGTAAGAGTACTAAACGATAGAGCCCCAACGGGACAAAAGAGCAGCTCTCAGGCAGACCTTCAGCCTTGCTCACAATGCAGAGAAATTCCCGGCATGTGGGTACGCCTCTTCTTACAAGGCCCGCCCAGCGCAGGCTCCCGATGCCCACGCCCACTGGAAATTGAATCCGCCCAGGTGCCCGGTCACATCCACTACCTCGCCGATGAAGAACAAACCGCGAACCTTTCGGCTCTCCATGGTTTTGGCGGACAGCTCATCTGTATCGACGCCTCCCACCGTGACCTCAGCCTTCCCGTAGCCCTCGGTGCCCACCGGGGTGACCACCCACTCGTGGAGCCAGCTTTCAAACTCGCCCAGCGCGCGGTTAGTCCACGCACCGGGAATATGCTCACCCACCCAGCGGTCGGCCAAGCGATTGGGTAGGAATGTCTGCACCGCCGTTCGCAGAGCTGCGGCATTTCGGGGGGACGACGGGCGTAGAAGTGCCGCCGTCACGTTCTGATCCGGTACGAGATCTATAAGAATGGATTGCGGCTTCCTCCAATAGGAAGAAATCTGCAGCACCGCCGGACCGCTGAGTCCACGATGCGTGATGAGCATCTTCTCCCGGAAGCGTTGGCCGTCGCAGGATGCAACCACCTCGGCGGAGACCCCCGCTAGATCGGAGTAGTGGACGCAGTCGTCTTCGTTAAAGGTGAGTGGCACCAGCCCCGGCCGGGTCTCACGAATGGCCAATCCAAATTGCCGAGCCACTTCGTAGCCAAGACCGGTGGCCCCCATCTTGGGGATTGACAGGCCGCCGGTGGCAACAACCAGCACCGGAGCACGAAATTCCTTTTCCCCGGCCCGCACCACAAATTTGTCTGGGCGCGTGACCTCCTGCACCGCAACCTTGGTGAACAACTTAACTCCGGCAGCCTCGCACTCGCTCTCGAGCATTCGCAAAATGTCTGTTGCCGAGCGGTCGCAGAAGAGCTGGCCCAGGGTCTTTTCGTGATAAGGAATGCGGTGCTTTTCAACTAGCGAGATAAAATCCGCCGGCGAATAGCGCGCCAGCGCCGACTTGGCAAAGTGAGGATTACCAGAAAGAAAGCTTTCTGGTGCGCAATGAATGTTGGTGAAATTACATCGCCCACCGCCAGAAATAAGAATCTTCTTTCCTGCGCGCTCGGCGCGTTCGAGGATGGCCACGCGCCGGCCTCGTTTGCTGGCTTCTATCGCGCACATGAGCCCGGCAGCCCCAGCTCCGAGGATTATCGCGTCATAGTTGTACGTGGAAAGGGACATCGGTCAAAAAGAAATATACCGTGGATAGGCGGCTAGACGCGCCGCATCTGTGGCGCCTCGCTTCTCATGCTGCATAGAAAGCATGTAAAGTAATCCCGGTTGCGCTGAACTTGTCCGAACCGACGCGTCCATGAAAGCTCTTTTGCTGTCGAAGTATCGTCATCTGGAAATCGCGGATATCCCGCAACCCTCGCCGGGGGTTGGGGAGGTTCTGGTGCGGGTTGCAGCGTGCGGCATTTGCGGCAGCGACGTCCACGGCTACGACGGTTCTTCGGGACGCCGCATTCCCCCAATCGTCATGGGGCACGAGGCGGCGGGGACGGTCGCGGCCATGGGACCCGGAGTGGCGGGATTGTCGGAAGGCGATCGCGTAACCTTCGACTCAACCATCTCCTGCGGCGAATGTCGGTTCTGTTTGCTAGGGCAGATCAATCTCTGCGACCGGCGCCGGGTTTTGGGTGTTTCCTGCTCTGACTACCGTTGCGCGGGAGCCTTTGCGGAATATGTTCTCGTGCCATGCAGGATCGTTTACAAGCTTCCCGACTCGCTCTCCTTTGCGGATGCGGCGATGCTTGAAGCCGTGTCCGTAGCCATACACGCAGTTTCTCTATCCGAAATAAGCGCCGATAACACAGCTCTGGTCATAGGCGCGGGAATGATTGGCCTGCTCACGGTGCAGGCGCTGCGCGCGGCGGGTTGTGCCCGTATCCTGATTGCGGATGTGGATGAATCTCGTCTTAAGCTTGCGGAGGCGGTGGGAGCGACGGCTACCCTGCATGCTTCCGGGGATGATCTGGTCGCAGAAGTTCTCCGGATATCGAACGGCTTAGGAGTCGACTTGGCGGTAGAAGCGGTGGGAATCGACGCCACCGTTCGAACCGTGGTCGAATGCGTGCGCAAAGGCGGGGCGGTAACGCTGGTCGGAAACGTCGCCGCAGAAGTTACGCTGCCGCTACAAAAAGTTGTCACCCGCCAGATTCGGTTGCAGGGGTCGTGCGCCTCCGCGGGTGAGTATCCGCAGGCCATCGATCTCATGGCAAGCGGAGCGATTCAGGTAAAGCCGCTCATCACCGCGGTGGCGCCGCTTGAGGAAGGTCCGCGGTGGTTTGAACGGCTCTATTCGCGTGAGCCGAATTTGATGAAGGTCATTCTCACCCCTGGGGCTTCGGCCTGAGCGATCTCACGATGACCCTGCCAGCACCCAACGAACTCTTCGATTTAAGTGGTCGTGTTGCGATCGTGACCGGAACCAGCCGAGGGTTGGGACAATCTCTCGCACGCGCTCTGGCACACGCCGGCGCGGACATGGTGCTAACGAGCCGCAGTCTTACTAGCCTCGCAACTTTCGAATCGGAAATTAAGGCTCTGGGCCGCCGTGCTCTCTCACTGGAACTCGACGTTCGTGAACACGGGAGCATCCAGCGAATGGCGGCTGCCGCCGAGGACGCTTTTGGCCATCTCGATATTCTGGTGAACAATGCGGGCTGCAACGTGCGCAAGCCAGCCATTGATGTGACCTGGGACGACTGGAACCTGATCCTCGATACCAACCTGCGAGGCAGTTTTTTCGTGGCCCAGGAGGTCGCGCGACGAATGATTCCCCGCGGCTACGGGCGGATAATCAACATCGGCTCGGTCACCAGCGTCGCCGGCTATGCGGGCCTCGGGCCTTACGGCGCAAGCCGCGGGGGCATCCGGCAACTGACCATGAGTTTGGCGGACGACTGGGGGCAATACGGCATTACGGTGAACTGCCTGGCTCCGGGCTGGTTCCGCACCGATCAGAACAAGGTGATGTACGAGGATAAGGAGTGGGTTGAATACCTGTGCGACCGTATTCCCCTCAAGCGAACGGGTGAACCACCCGATCTCGATGCCGCGGTCGTTTTTCTGGCAGCGGAATCCAGCCGCTACGTGACCGGACAGACATTGTTGGTAGACGGAGGAATCTCGACGGGAGCCACGAGAGCGCTACCAAGATCGCGCCCCCAGCCCGGAAAACCTTAATCTTTCCATAGTGGAGGGACGGGCATCCTCACCCGTAAGGGCACAGGTCCGTGGTCTCACGAGCGGGGAGGCCGGTCGCTCCACCGTGTTTACACATTCTCAGCGCAGTAATGCCGAGGCGCACCACAAAACCGGCGCCTGGCCATGCAAGTCGCCCGTAAGCCGCTTGCGGTCCAGATAGTACTGCATGTCGTTCTTCTTTCCGGTTCCCTCGCAGACGTTGCGCAGGTCCGCGTTAGCGTCCAGATAGCTGACTAAGCCCAGCCAGCCTTTGCGCGCGGCCTTGCCATAAGTCTTGCGGTCGAGCCACCCATTTTTCACGCCCGTGATCATGGCAAAGGTAAACATCGCCGTAGATGAAGTTTCCGGCCACGCCTCGGGATGATCAATCAGTTGATGCCACATGCCCTGCTTGTCCTGGAACTTCAGTAGCGCTTTCATCATGGCGCGATATCCCTGCAGGATGCGCGCGCGTTGCGGATGAGCCTCCGGAAGCGAGCGCAGCAATTCGGCCATTCCCGCCGCAACCCAGCCGTCGCCGCGGCCCCAGAAAAAAGGAACATCCGGAGCATGGTAGAACAGGCCATTCGGTTGCTGCAGCTTGTCGAGATAGGCCACCATCTCCAACGCCGCGCGATCCAGGTATTTGACGTCACTGGTGGCTCGGTACGCCTGCACCTCCACGGTGGTGATCATGTACATGTCGTCAATCCAGAAGCGGGTCTGCGGCGTCAGGCCGTCGGGAGTTGGATTCTCCCATTGCTTGTCGGCCATGCTTCTTCCCAGGTCGAGATATTTCTTATCCTTCGTCTCAATGTAGAGTTCGAGCGGAACGACTCCGAACACGGTCAGGTCTACGTGGGTCGGCTGCGGAACCAGTTTCGCGTCTTCGGATAGCAGTGGTTCGAAACGCTTGACCAGCCTTGAGCTTAGGTCTTTGTCCCCGCTAAGTTGCGCGAAGGTCAACGCTCCATACCAGGCCACCGACTCCGGATAGGCGATGTAAGGGGGAGCCGTTTCAGATCTCCCGGAATTGCTGTGGGCCGACGCCACAAAACGCTCCGCAACACGCTTGCCAATCTCCTGCGGCGACTTCCCCGCCGGCCACTTGGTAAATTCTTTCTGCGCCTGAAGCGATGGCGCCGTAGCAACAATGCAAAGCGACACCCACAGAGATTTCCAGACCTTCGTCACTTTGGATTCTCCTTCATGTTTTTCGTGTTACCGCCTCTTGGAAGCAAAGACAATGACCGCGCCATCTGGATCGGTGATCGATACGCTGGTCGTGCTTTGCACGTTGAATCCGCGATGGCGTAATTCTTTGGCGGCGTGTCCGGCATGGGAAACCTCAAGCGTGATGGAAGGGTGACTATTCTCACTCGCAGCCTGCAATTCGATTTCGTCGCCCGACACGCCGGGCACGAACATGACGCCGGTGCTCGACAGGCTGTCATGCAGATCGAGGCTAGCGTTGTAGAAGGCGTGCTCCCGCGGCAGATCCTGGGCGACTAGTGTCACTCTTGAAATGTGCTGGGAGATCCGATGTCCGCCAAGGTGCATGCCGTGGTCCATGGAATGTATCGACTGCGGCAGGTACTGCACGTATTCAATCAAGAACCCTTCCGGATCGTGCAAACTAAAAAGCAGGTTTCCGGCGCGGCCTTTCGTTGCTGACGAAGGGTCCAGTTTCCGATTGAGGTACCAGTTGCGCAGCCCTTCGATATCGGCCGTTCCAAAACAAATGTGCATCAATCCCAGAGGCTGGGAATCCTGGGTGCGAGGATACAATTCGATGTACTGCTGATCGTTGATCTTGATGAAAGCCTCGGTCACCTGGCCGGCATCGGCGAATTCGAATGCCTGGTCGAAGCCTAAGGTGCGATAGAACTCACGCGTCCGGGCCAGGTCGCTCACCCGGAAAGCCACATGCGCAATGCCGGTCAACGGCGGAGATTGCGCCCACAAGCTGGCGGCACAGAGCAATCCGAGCAACGGCGCAATCAGGCATTTTTGCATCGACACCCCCGACGCGCGAAGATGACTTATCTTCGCGAGAATGTCAAACTACAAATCGCAAGTAAGGACGCAAATATCCCAACATGATTCACATCGGTCTGATCGGGGCGGGAAATATCTCCGAGACCCATGCCCGCGCCGCGCTGGCAATTCCAGGTGTCGAAATCGCCGCTGTTTATGGCAGCAATGCGGCGAGAGCGGCCTACCTCTCGCGCGGGTATGGCGGAAAAACATATCAGGACTTCGACGCATTCCTGGCGCATCAACCGATGGATTTGGTCATCATCGGAAGTCCTTCAGGGTTGCACGCTGCAGAGGGTATCGCCGCCGCCCACCGCGGACTGCACGTGCTGACCGAAAAGCCGCTCGATATCAATACCGAACGCTGCGATGCCATCATTCGGGCTGCCGAAGAGTCACGTGTAAAGCTCGGCGTCATTTATCAAGACCGGGTGAAACCGGACATTCGTCAACTGAAAGACTGGATCGACAGAGGCGTAACCGGCAAGCCGCTTTTCGTCGATGCCCGCGTGAAGTGGTACCGCCCGCCGGAGTACTACGGCGACTCGAAATGGCGGGGGAAGCTGGCGCTCGACGGCGGCGGCGCACTGATGAGCCAGGGCATTCACACAGTCGACATGCTGCTTTGGCTGCTTGGCGATGTCGTGCGCGTGCGGGCTCGTATCGCCACCGCACTGCACGTGATCGAATCGGAAGATACTGCCGTGGCAATTCTCGAATTCGTCAACGGCGCTCTGGGCGCCTTGCAGGCAACCACGTCGGCCTATCCAGGATATCCCCGCCGCGTGGAAATCACTGGTTCGGAGGGCACCGTGATTTTGGAGCACGATCGAATCATCAAAGTGGACCTGCGCAATCCTCCCGCCGGAGTCCGTGCTGAAGTTGCGCCCGACACGAACGAGAGCGCTTCGTCCCCCGTGATCAGCGACGTTCGTGGACATCAAGCGGTTCTAGAAGATTTTCTGCGCGCGATTGCGGAGGACGGCACGCCGCTCTGCGATGGCCGGGAGGGCCGCCGCAGTGTGGCACTGGTGGAATCAATTTATCGGGCGGCGAAACATCCAGGAACGGACGTTATCGAGTGAACCGGATTAATTGCGAGCCAGTTGGGCTCGGGCCTGCTTGACGATCTCTACAAACCTGCGGGCATTTTCTACGATGATCTCGGCCTTGCCCGACTTGAGAGCCTCTGCCTGCACGAGCTCCCCGCCCACTCCCAGCGCCGCCGCGCCCGCTTCGATGAATTCCGCTGCGGTGCTGAGATTCACTCCGCCGGTCGGCACGAGCGGGACTTGCGGCAGCGGGCCCTTCAAGGCTTTGATGTATTTCGCGCCGCCAACTTGTCCGCAGGGGAAAACTTTCACAAAATCGGCTCCCGCCTTCCAGGCAGCGATCACTTCGGTCGGGGTCAAAGCACCGGCCATGATAAGTATCCCTTCGCGCACGGCGAACTCTACCGTCTGACGATCGAAACCCGGGCTGACCAGAAACTGCGCACCCGCATCCCGGCAACGTCGCGCCATCTCTTCATCGAGGACGGTGCCCGCTCCAATCAAGGCTCCGGACGAATTGTTCTTTGTAAGTTCACGAATAACATCGATGGCGCCGGGCACTGTCATAGTGATCTCTACGATGGGGATGCCGCCCCGGCAGACCGCATCCGCGGCGAGCAACGCCTCGGCCGTGGAGGCTGCGCGCACCACAGGCACAATTCCAATTTCCTTGATTCGATCGCTAACCTGCTGTTTGTCCATTGAAGATGAGAACCCTGTCGTCCTCAGCGCGCGATGCGCGCCCCAACTCCCTCCATCACCTGCAGTACTTCCTTGAGAGTTGCCATGCTGGTGTCTCCCGGAGTAGTCATGGCGAGCGCTCCATGCGCCGCACCGCACTCTACTGCCCACTGCGAATCTTTGCCGGCGAGGAAACCATAGATAAGGCCCGAGGCAAAAGAATCGCCTCCCCCGACGCGGTCGAAAATTTCAAGATTTTCGCGCTCTTTGGCCTGATAGAACTGGCCATCGCAGTAGCAGATCGCACCCCAGTCGTTCACCGTGGCAGTCTTCGCCTTGCGGAGGGTAGTTGCGACTACCTGGAACGGATAGTCCTTCACGACCTTCGCGATCATCTGCTTGAATCCATCGATGCCGAACTTGGACATGTGTTCGTCCATGCCCGGAACTTGGTAGCCGAGCGCGGCGGAAAAATCCTCTTCATTGCCCAGCATCACATCGACGAAGGGCGCGATCAGCCGGTTCACGTCCTGCGCGCGCTTCTTGCCGCCGATGGACTTCCACAGAGAGGCGCGATAGTTCAAGTCGTAGGAGACGACCGTTCCGTGACGCTTGGCCGCCTTCAGCGCCTCCAGAGCTACCTCAGGAGTCGTGTCGGACAGTGCGCAAAAAATGCCGCCGGTGTGCAGCCAGCGCGCGCCCTGCTTCCCGAAGATTTCATCCCAATTAATGTCGCCGGTTCGAAGTCGAGAGACCGCCGTATGCCCGCGGTCATAGCTGCCCACGGCGCCGCGCACGCCAAAGCCGCGTTCGGTGAAGTTAAGGCCATTGCGCGCTGTGCGGCCCACGCCGTCGTGATCCACCCAGCGAATTAAGGATTGATCGACGCCGCCCTGATAGACGAAATCCTGCAGCAGCCGGCCGACTGGGTCATCGGCGAAAGCCGTCACAATCGCGGTGTCCAGCCCGAAACAGCGCTTCAGGCCGCGAGCCACGTTGTATTCTCCACCACCCTCGCAGACGTCAAACCTGCGTGCGGTTGTGATGCGTCCGTCGCCGGGATCGAAGCGCAGCATGACTTCGCCCAGGCTGACCAAATCCCATCGGCACGACACCTTTGATTTAATGTTCAATCCCATATCGCCGGAAGAGCGTGCTGCTGGTCTGCTGACCAGTGTTACTTTACCAGAAGAAAAACCAGCACAGCGCCGCTCGACGGTTGGCGTGAATTCGATTATTTTGTTACCTGCGGCAAGGATGGTGCAGAGAGTCTTCCTTCTTGCTAGCTGGTCAACGGAGGGAAATCTTGAAAGCCCGCAAATACGGTGTTACGACCCCATTGGCGACCTTCGGCGCATTGGCACTCTTAGTTCTAGTATCCGCTGCCCTGCACGCACAGGACGCCAAATTCCACGATGCTCCAGCCTCGGCAAAGCAACTCAAGAATCCGTATGAAGGCCAGCAGGTCACTGAGGAGGCCAAGCCTCTTTTCCATCTGCGATGCGCGCGTTGCCACGGCGAGAATGGAGAGGGCTCCGGTAACATTCCCCCGCTCGATGCCGGCAAGATAAAGGCTACTCCGTCGGGCGAATTGTACTGGTTTATCACCAAAGGCGACGACAAGAGCGGCATGCCCTCATGGGCAAAACTTCCATCGAAGGAACGGTGGCTGATCGTCACGTATGCCAAAACTCTGGGGACACCCCAGTCGAAGATGGCGAGTGCAGAGCCGCCGGCGCCCACGGGCGCGGCAGATACACTCAAGGCTCCGCCCCCGCCAGCCCCCTTCACCGACTATCGTTTTGAGGCTCCAGGAAAAATCCGCAAGATCACGTTGAAGGATCTGCCGGAGCCTTTCGCCACTTCGTCGGCGGGCAACGGCCCCAGGGTGGTGGCGCGTCCTGAGGGCGCATGGCCGCAAGTTCTGCCAGGTTTCAAGGTGGAACTCTACGCAGCCGGGCTCGATGAGCCTCGCCTGATTCGCACGGCTCCGAACGGCGACTTCTTCGTTGCTGAAAGCCATGACGGCAAGATACGGGTATTCCGCGGCATCGACACCGAAGGCAAACCCGAGCTGACGTCGGTTTACGCCACCGGCCTCAATCGTCCCTTCGGCATCAACTTTTATCCTCCGGGCCCCGATCCCAAGTGGGTTTACGTCGGGGACACGGATGCGGTCGTAGGCTTCCCCTATCAAAACGGAGATACGAAGGCGCGCGGCCCGGCCGAGCATATTGTGGATTTACCCAGCGGCGGCGGCCACTGGTCGCGTGATATTCAGTTCACCGCCGATGGGAAGAAAATGTTCGTTTCGGTTGGATCGGCCTCCAACGTGGACGATTCCGATACTCACCCTGAGGAAAAGAATCGCGCGGATATTCTGGAGTTCAATCCCGACGGCTCGGACATGCGCGTCTATGCCTCCGGCATCCGCAACCCGGTCGGGCTGGCCATTAACCCGAAGACCGGTGAGCTATGGTGCTCAGTCAACGAGCGCGACGCCCTTGGGGATCTTCTGGTTCCCGACTACATCACCCACGTGCAGGATGGCGGTTTTTATGGCTGGCCTTGGTGGTACATGGGCGGCCATCAGGACCCCCGGCACAAGGGCAAACATCCGGAGTTGCAGGACAAGGTCATCACGCCGGACGTGATCTTGCATCCCCACAACGCATCGCTGGAGATGACTTTTTACGATGGCAAGCAATTTCCGGAGGAATATCAGGGGGACATCTTTGCCGCCGAGCACGGTTCGTGGAACAAGGCCGTGCGCGTAGGTTACGAACTCATACGGATTCCTTTGCACCAGACCGGTCACGCCACCGGCGAATATGAGGATTTCATGACCGGCTTTGTCATCGACAATGATCGTGTTTGGGGGCGTCCGGTGGGAGTCACGGTCGCACCCGATGGTTCGCTCTTGGTTACCGATGACGGGTCGAAGTCGATTTGGCGTATCAGCTATACGGGAAAATGAAACCATGTGGCGTGGACGTCTTCGTCCGCGAGCAGCGAGTAAACTTTACTCCCGGACTAAGATTTCCGGGCCACGTGAATTGTGGCCTGCGCCTTAAGCATCGCTGTAAAATTATCGCAATGGGTGCAGCCGCCCGGAAGAGAAAAGACCGCGAGTTCGATCCGCATCAGTTCCTCGCCAGCATCGGCGAGGGCAGGAAAATCCTGTCTTTCCGAAAGAAACAAAACATCTTCTCGCAGGGCGATCCTGCGAATGCGGTGTTTTACCTGCAAAAGGGCAAAATCAAGCTTACCGTTGTGTCGAAAACCGGCAAGGAAGCGACTATCGGCATTTTGAACGATGGCATGTTTTTTGGTGAAGGTTCGATCGCCGGACAGGCGCTGCGCATGAGTTCCGCAACCGCTGCCACGGATTGCACGGTTTTGCGAATCGATAAGGAGCCAATGATGCAGGCCCTTCATCGCGAACATACATTTTCCGATCTGTTCGTCGCGTATTTGCTGGCTCGAAATATTCGCTACGAAGAAGACCTGGTCGATCAGTTGTTTAATTCCAGCGAAAAAAGGCTGGCTCGGATTCTTCTGCTGCTGGCTCGTTTCGGCAAAGAAGGCAGCCCCGAGACGGTAGTCCCCAAGATAAGCCAGCAAACGCTGGCTGAAATGGTTGGCACGACCCGCCCCAGAGTCAGCTTCTTTATGAACCGGTTTCGGAGGCTGGGATTCGTAGACTACAGCGGCGGCGGGTTGCGGGTTCATAGCTCGCTCCTTAGCGTAGTGCTGCATGATTAAGGCCTTCATCCCGATCTGCGTTGCGGCCAGATGACGGTGCCATTCTGAAGTTACTTATTTGACCCTTTTCTAAAAGTGGTCAATTTTGACCATATTTCTGGCCCCCGCACCCCTGACAATCCGCGTGGGCGTGTCCTTTGTCGCAGTTTCACGGCGAAGCTGCGATCCCGCGTCGAAGATCGTTAAAGCCTGACCAATTTGCCGTCCCCAGAGATCCGCGTTGCTAGTCCCATCTCTGAAGGCCAGCCCTTAAGGAGGGCGAAAGCTTGCGCGTTCACCTGGTTAATCCGAGTGAAGTCTCTTTCGGTACCGCGGTCATCACTCCTCGCTGGCTTTATGTGTTGGCGGCCGCCACGCCGGGAAGTTTTGGGGACCCTGTTCTCGTCGACGAAACTCTGGCGGCGATTGACCTATCCACGATTCTAGCGGGCGACGTGGTCGGCATCGGAATTCACACCGCCAACGCCTTGCGGGGCTACGCCATCGGAAAGCAGGCGCGCGAACGCGGCGCCCATGTTGTGTTCGGGGGGATACACGCAACCCTCTACCCAAATGAAGCGCACGAACTCGGTGGCGCGCACGCGGTGGTTAAAGGGGATGGAGACGTCGTGTGGGCAAGAGTCCTGGCAGATTGTTCTAGGCAAACTCCACAGCCAGTGTACGAAGGGGGACGGATCGAAGCCTCTGAATTTCTGCCGGCGCGCTGGGATCTGGTGCCGCGCCAGAGCTATATGTGGGCATCGGTTCAAACCGTCCGCGGTTGTCCGAAGCATTGTTCATTTTGCTCCGTTTGGCGCACGGATGGCCAACGCCCCCGGCAGCGTACCTCCGATGTGGTGATTGAGGAGATCGTTCAACTCCGGCGGCTTGGCTTTCGCTTTATCGCACTCGCTGACGACAACTTCTATCCCGTCACCCTTACTGATCTCCGTCTGGCCGAAGAACAGCAAAATACTGTCCGTCTCAACGAACTGAAGACGATTCGAGAAGAGCGTTTCGAACTTATGGCTCGCCTGGCGCAGCTTCCCTCGGACATGATCTTCTTTACCCAGATCACCATGGAAGCGGCGGAGGATACCGACTTCCTCGATGCCATGAAGGCCGCAAATATTAAAGGCGCGCTGGTGGGAGTGGAATCGGTCACTCCCGAGGGGTTGAAGGATGTGTACAAAGAGTTCAACGCAGCGGGTGCTGACCTGGTCGAACGGCTGAGAACCTTCCGGCGCCACGGAGTTTACGTGCTGGGTTCGTTCATTTTTGGCTTGCCTAGCGACCGCCCGGAAACGTTCGCCGCCACGGCTTCCGCGGCCGCGCAGGCAGAAGTAGCGTTCGCCCAGTTTGTGACGCTGACTCCGTATCCTGGAACCGTGGACTTCATGCGCTGGGAAAAGAAGATGGAGAGTTCTCCCATAGAAATTGCCGGTATTCCTATTACGCGGCGCTGGCTCATTCCTCAAGCTCTGCGGCCCAAGCTTTATTGGGACCATCCCACCATGTCAGCCGAGGAAGTTCGCCAGCGCACCCAATCGGTTTGGGATGCTTTTTACAGCTTACGTTCCATTTGGGCACGGTCTGGGTTCATAAAATCGATGCGTGCCCGCCTGGCATTCGTGCTGATTTCAAAAATCTACCGGCAGATGTACGCCGATACCGGCATCGCCACCGATAGTGCGCGCGTCTCGCGCTCTTCCCAGTGGGCGCGTTGGCTGGCCAAGCCGTGCCAGCGGTTGTTTGCCGCAGCTCCCATGCCGGACCTTGAAGTGCCGGTGGCCTGGAACGCGCGCCCGAAGTGGCGCCACTTCCTTGCGAGCTGGCAAGCAACTGACAACGCTAACCCTCCGCCAGTTCAAATCGGAATGAATCGAAGGGTCAGCACCTCTTGCCCGCGCGATGCCCTAGAGAAAAGCCTACAATAAAGGCGTGCGATACTACACGACTAAGCAACTCAACGGCGGCGTAACCTTCAAGTGCGTTTTCTGCGAACACACGGTCATCACACTGGGATTCGACCACACCAAAGGCAACCGCCGCACCCAGGCAGCCACAGCCATGAATCAGCACGCCCGGGAATTGCACTTCTCCCAGATGTGGGACCTCTGCGCCCCTGAAGTCGGGTAGTTGTGGCGCGCTTTGAACTCCCTATTGCCGAGACAAATATTGTCGGTAGGATGCCCCGTTTGCGGAGCCAACCCACGAGAGCGGTGCACACTTAGCACCGGACAGGCCTGCGAGACAACCCATAATGGCCGAAGACTGGCCGCTGCCAAGACCTGGCGCCCGATAACTTTGCCCAGATTGCGTTGCGCGTCCTGAAGACGCTGCCAGCCCGTGGTCTGCGCGGGCCCTTCCCGCCCACCTAG
>CAVTLU010000002.1:0-26561 GCA_963735545.1 uncultured Acidobacteriaceae bacterium | reverse complement strand
AAGAGCACGAACTGAACGAAGTAGAGGACATAAACAGCGCCACGTATTGCTCGCTGGTCGGTCCACTTCTGCTTGTCAGCCATATCCCGATTCAACTCCACTCAAATCCTGCCGGCAAATCCCTTATAAAGCATCTCCGCTCCGAGCACGAAGATAACCAGACTGAACACCAGACGCAGCCGTTTGGTTTCGGTTCGAATCAGAATTCGGGTTCCGACCAAGGAGCCAGTCAGTACGCCGAGCATCACCGGCATGGCCAGCGACGGATCGATGTAACCCCGTCCTAGATACACGCCGGCGCTCGCCGCTGCGGTCACACCGATCATGAAGTTGCTGGTGGTGGTCGAGACCTTGAAGGGGATCTTCATCGCCTGATCCATGGCCAGAACTTTGACTGCGCCCGATCCGATGCCCAGCAGTCCGGAAAGCGCGCCCGCCCCAAACATCAAACTGAAGCCGGTGGGAACATTCTGCACATTGTATTGGCGTATTCCTTGTTCGTCGGGGAAACTGCCGTTCATCCGCAGCCGCGTGGCCAGCTTGTCAGGCGGGAGGTTGCGCTCCAGATGGGAGCGCGGTTTGCGTGAGAGGTAGGCTGAGTACAGAAGCACGATACCAAAAATGATCGCCAGCGCCGTCGTGGGAACGATCGTTGCCAGAAATGCTCCTGCAAGAGCACCCAAGGTAGTGGCGATTTCCAGAAACATTCCGATGCGAATGTTGGAAAACCCTTCTTTCACATAGGCCGCAGCAGCGCCCGATGAGGTAGCGATTACCGAGACTAGTGACGCCCCAATCGCATAACGAATATCGACTTTGAAAAACAGGGTCAGCAGGGGGACGAGCACAACCCCGCCGCCGAGTCCCGTCAGCGAACCTAGCAGACCGGCCACCAGCGATCCCAGCCCAACCAGAGCAGTGAACTCGAGAGCGTTCATGAAAGGTACGTCATTAGTGTGCCACAGCCAGCTGCGGAGATACGACTTCTCTGTGCCGGATAGGCCGCGTTAAAGGACACGGCCGGGAGCGCACAGCTCCTTTTCCAACAATAACTTGCGGCTGACGCGCTTTCAATCTAGCACTTTGGTACCTGAGGGGGCACCCACCCCGCGCCGTATAATCTAAGCAAATTCAGCAAAGAATTCGCCAATCGCGGCTGGCTGAGCCATGCCCGGTTGTGCTTGATTTGTCTGGGGCTTCACTTGGGTTTCGAGGACACGATGGACCCACTGGTTGCGGCGGCGGCGTTCGCGTTAGGGCTGGCATTCGGCAGCTTTCTGAACGTGTGTGTTTACCGCTTGCCGCGGGATTTGTCGGTGGTGCGGCCCGGCTCGGCGTGTCCCGGCTGCAAGCAGCCTATTCATTTCTACGACAACATTCCGGTGCTGAGTTGGCTCATCCTGGGCGGCCGTTGCCGTAATTGTAAGACGCGCATCTCTCCCCGGTACTGGGTGGTTGAACTGCTCACTGGAGGCCTGTTCCTGGCCTGCTACGCATACTTCGGCTTGACCGTGGCCACGTTGAAATACTGTACCTTCGGATTTCTTCTGCTGGGCCTGATTTTCACCGACGCCGAGACCCAACTTTTGCCCGACAAAATGACACTTACCGGTGTGGGGCTGGGCGTGCTTTTCAGTCTGCTGGTTCCGGTGAACGACCTAGCGTCACAACTCCTTCCGGGCGTGGTTTCCTTGCCGGTGAGTTCGGATGTTTCCTGGCACATCCTGTCGCTGATCGATTCCCTGCTGGGGGCGGCGGTCGGCGCTTCGTTCCTATACGGCGCCGGCGCAATCTATCTGCGCGCCCGCGGCGTCGAAGGAATGGGCTTTGGCGACGTCAAGCTGATGGCTATGGTGGGCGCGTTTCTGGGAACCAAGCTGACTATTTTTACTTTGTTCACTGCGTCAATAGCCGGATCGCTGTTTGGGTTATGGACGGTGCTAGCGGTCTGGATTAAACGCACGCGCAGGCGGATGGCCCGTCACCACGAACCCGCCCAGCGAGCGCGGCGGCGGGCGTGGGAATCCGCCACCATCGCGCTGCGCCGCCACCAGATGCCCTTTGGAGTCTTCCTCGGCGGCATGGCGATGGTAGCCTTCTTTTTCGGCAACAGCTTTCTGCGCTGGTATTGGGGGTTGCTGTGAAACTTCTGGCCAACCCGTTGTTCATCCGCATGGCGCTGATGCTGTTCGCCATGGCGTTTGTCTTTGTGATGGCGGCGGTGGCAATGCGTAAGATGCGGCGCAGCATAACAGAGGAAGGGTCCTTCGCAGAACAGCCATCCGCCGGCGAAAGTTTCCCGCTACACACTTACCATGCAGTCATTCAGCAGCTCAAGCAGCAAAAGCACGAACTACAAACCACACAGCAGGCGGAGCGGCGCCGGGCAAAAACTTCAGAAAACATCAGCGCCGCCGTGCTCTCGAACTTATCCTGCGGCGTAGTTTTCTTCACTCCGGATGGCCTTGTCCGCCAAGCCAATGCCGCCGCCAAGCAGATCTTAGGTTTTGCTTCGCCGCTGGGAGTCAGTGTGGCGCAGCTTTTCCGCGAAGCTGCCGTCGAAGCTGTGCCGGGCGCACCCACGATATCCGTGGCAGAAGCGGTACAGGCAGGGCTGGGGGGAGAAGTTCCTTCCCCGCGATTGGAATCGCGATACACCACACCCGGGGGAGTAGAGCGCGCCCTGGAGATCGTGCTCACGCCGGTGCTCGCGCCCAACGCCGAATTGCTGGGGGCGGCCTGCTTGATCAACGATTTGAGCGAGATCGCGCAGCTTCGCCAGCAGCAACAGTGGCGGCAGGAAGTGGCCGCGGAAATGGCGCTCGATTTGCATAATTCTCTGAATACGATTTCGGACTACGCACGCCAATTGGCGGCCAGCCGGGAACCGGAGCAAGCGAAGCAGTTGGCAAGCGATATTGCCGCCGAGGTATCGCTGTTGGAACACGGGGTAGGCAGCTTTCTGGCCGGCGCCAAAACCGCCGGCAGCGCGGCGGGACTTTGAATTTTATCTGGCCTGACGCTGCTTAGGGCTTTACGGCAGCGTCAGAACGAATGGAGCAACCATGAAACGCATTGTATATGTTGGGATGGCGGCAATCTTTCTGATGGGCGTGCTGGCTTTCCCAGCTGCCGCTCAGAACGAGCCCCTGGGCGACTATGCCCGGACTGTCCGCAAGGACAAAGAGAGAGACAAGCCGGCGGTCGCGCCGAAGAAGTACGATAACGACAACCTGCCGCGCAACGAAACTCTGAGCATCGTGGGCAATGCTACGGACGAGCCGGCCGCCGATTCCTCAGGGACCGCCCAACCGGCTGGCAGCGATCAGTCCGCTGCCGGTTCCGCGCCCAAGGCCGAGAAAGCCCAAGGACTCGGAGGACGAGCGGCAGAAGGCGAATGACCAGTGGAAGGAAAAGATTACCGCCCAGAAGGGTCAGATCGACCTGATGACCCGCGAACTGGACGTTTTGCAACGCGAGTACCGCCTGCGCGCGGCAGCTTTCTACGCCGACGCCGGCAACCGTCTGCGCAACGCTGGAACCTGGGATAAGGAAGACCGGCAATACAAGCAGCAGGTTGCCGACAAACAAAAAGGACTCGACGCAGCCAAGAAGCAGCTCGATGATATGCAGGAGCAAGCACGCAAGGCGGGCGTTCCGTCCTCCATGCGGCAGTAGCGAATCACGTAGCCCGGACGCCTCGTCTGGGCGCGATCTTTAGATCGCTGGTGTGGGGGCGGACGAAAGTGTCCGCCCTACGTGTTCGCGGCCCCCTTAGAATTCATCCCTTTCCGTATCCGCAAAATCTGCTTCACATGATGCCGCCCGTGCACCCAGTGAAACTTGCGCCACTGGGCGCCGGTCAGCGGTCCGAGCACGGGATGATCGAGCAGTTTAACTTCCTTCCCATAACGGCTTTCACATTCCGCAATCGCCACTTCCATCGCCGCCACCTTCGCTCCAATCTCGGCCACTACTTTCTCTGCGGGCATTCCTTTTGGACTGGCGTGAGCCGGCGCCTTGCGTCCGCCGGGCATGTGTCCCGCCGTTACCACCACAACCTTGTCGACGCGCTGCTTCCACGTCGCCGAAGTGGCAAGGGGCTTTCCCGCTGCCAGGCAGCGCTCGAAACCCTTGCTGGTTCCGGTATAGGTGAGATAGAGGTGCTCGAGCACTTCCGCCGCGCTCCATTTGCCGTTGGAATGGCGCGTGAGATCGGCCATGGTCATTCCCTCAGTAGCGGAGGCGATGGCCTTTTGTAAGCGTGTGAGATGTGAATCCATGGAGAACCTCGCCATTCCATCTAGTAGAATGAGGGCTGCGTTTTTCCGACTCAATATTCTCATACTGATTACAGGCAGGTGGTAATGAAGAAACTGGGCTTCGCGATAGCAATTCTGGCCATGCTCGCGGGCTGTTCGTCGGAGCCGGCGAAACCGGCGGAGAAACCACAACCCAAGCCTCCGGAGTATGTCACCGGCCGCTATGCCTTCCAGAAGCTCTACGTCGCCGCTCATGGCTGGGGGCGCGATGCACAGCCATTCCGGCTGGAATCGCAGATCACCACTGACGCCAACGGCCATGACGGCAAGGCCGCGGTGTGGCGCGCCTCATTTGCGTCGGCTGCAGGCCGGGGCGTGAAACCCTACGTCTGGTCGGGAACCGACGCGGCCGACGCTCCTTCGCGCGGGGTCTCGCCGGGACCGAGGACAATTACAACCCGAACAACTCCTCGACGCAGATCTTCGACATGCAATATCTGAAAGTAGACTCCGACAAGGCGTTCGAGACGGCGCAAAAGCACGGCGGCGACAAGATCCTGGAGAAGGCAGCGGACACCCCGGTCGTCTACATGCTCGACTGGAGTCGGCCCACCAGCGAGTTGATCTGGCACGTGAGCTACGGCAGCAACCGCGACACGGCAAAGCTGACGGTAGATGTCAACGCCAGCAACGGAGATTTCATCCGGGTAGAGAAGTAAGTGTGGGCACGGGCGACTCGCCCGCGCGGTTTGCACCAGCCGACGCGATCACCGCAAAAATGTCATCCTGAGCGCAGCCGGGACGAGCGAAGCGAAGTTCCGGCGAAGTCGAAGGACCCCAGCAACACGAGCAGCGCTAGGAACGCTGCCAGGCATTCTCCCGACGCTTTGTACGAAGCACCGCAAAAATGCCCTGCATCGATATTGCCGCCCGAAGCGAACACGAGGTCCTTCGACTCCGGGAAGGCTCCGCTTCGCGAAGCCTTCCCTCGGCTCAGGATGACAGGGGTTGCGTTGGGGAAAGAGTCACAGCCTTCTAATGCATCAACCGCGCCACCGGCGCGCTCTGCGCAATCCCCAAAGACCAATTCACCGCCCGAATGAACTGCTCCGGCAGAATCCCGATATAAACCGTGGCGAACGCCGTGACCCCCAGCGCTACCCGCATACCCACGCTGATCGGCAGGCGCGTCTTATCCAGCGCGTCGCGCATGAACATGGCATTGGCAATGCGCATGTAGTAATAAAGCCCAAAGACCGCGTACAGCACAGCGAGCGACGCCAGCACATAGTGCTTGGTCTCGATCAGGCTCAGGAAGATGAAGTACTTCCCGTAAAAGCCCGCCAGCGGCGGAATCCCGGCCAGCGAGAGCAGGAAAATCAACATCAGAACGGCTTCGGTGGGAGCGCGAGAGAACAGGCCGGCGATGTCGTCAATTTCATCGCCGATGACGTTGCGTTGCCGCAGCGAGGCGATCACGGCAAACGCGCCCAGATTCATGAAGGTGTAGACCAGCAGGTACAGCAGGATGCCTTTCACGCCATCGGCATTCGCCTGATAGCTGGAGTTGCCCGCGACCAGGCCCAGCAGCATGTAGCCGACGTGCGCGATGGAAGAGTAAGCCAGCAGCCGCTTGAGGTTGGTCTGCGTGAGCGCGGCGAGGTTGGCGCCGGTCATGGTGGCGATGGAGACGAAGACCAGCATGGGCACGTAAATCGAGCGCAGCGCCGGAAAACCCCACAAGAAGATGCGCAGCAGCATGGCCCAGGCCGCCGCCTTCACCGCGACGGACATAAATCCGGCGACGCTGGTGGGCGCGCCTTCGTAGGCGTCCGGCGCCCACTGGTGGAACGGAATCGCGGCGATTTTGAAGAGCAGGCCGACCGAAGTGGTGAGCACCGCCAGGATGATGACCGGGTTATTGTGGTACGCCGGCGAGGCCATATAGGCGCTCAGCGCGTCACGGATGACTTTCAGATTGGTGCTGCCGGAGAGTCCGTAGAGCAGAGAGAGTCCGTAAGCGAAGATGCCTGAGGAAAACGCCCCCAGCAGAAGATACTTCAGCGCGGCTTCGTTCGAGCGGCGATCGGTGCGCAGAAAACCCACAAGGACGTAGGTAGAAATGGCCATCAGCTCCAGGCCGATGAAAATAAGTACGATGTCGTAGCCTGCGGCCATGCACATCATGCCGACCACCGAAAACAGGATCAGCGAATAGAACTCGCCATGGTTTTCGTGCTCGATTTCCATATAGCGAACGGAGATCAAGATGGTAATCGCAGCGCCCGCCAGAAAGAGATAGAAGAAGTAGATGGCGAAGTGGTCGATCACCATCGCGTCGCGAAAGGCGAAATCGAGTTGCCGTCCGCTAGCTTCGAGCAACCGTTGCGCCCATTGGATTTTCACCACGCCGGCAGTGGAGAACAGCACTCCGACGAAAGCGGTGGCGGCGTTCACCCACTTCCATTCCGGCGGCACCAGCAAGTCGATCAGCAGAATTCCCAGCGCGAACAGCGTCAGCAACATAATGGGCAGCGACAACAGGTAGTCGCTGCTGGTGAAGTATTGTCCAATGGTGCCGGGCACTTATTTGTTCCCCTTCGCGTCTGTCGAGGCTGCTGGCATCGCCGCCGCTTCTGTCGCGGGCGCCGGTGCAGCCGAGCGCATTGACCGTTCCGCCCGCCTGCGGATAGCCCGGACGAACCGTCTGCACGAGCTGATTCACCGGCTGCTCCAGTATCTGGAAGAACGGCTTCGGATACAGGCCGATCCAGAACGCCATGATGAGCAGCGGAACGAAGGTCAGCACTTCGCGCGGCGTCAGGTCGTGCAGCTTTTCATTCTTGGCATTGGTGACGGTGCCGAAAAACACGCGCTGATAGAGCCACAGCAAATATGCCGCCGCCAGAATCACGCCGGGGACGCCCAGGCCGGCCCACTTCCAGTTCTCCATGAACGTCCCTTGCAGAATGGTGAACTCGCCGACGAATCCGTTGAGCAGTGGCAGTCCCATCGACGAAAGGAACATGATCATGGTGATGGTGGCGTACAGCGGCATCACGTTGGAAATGCCGCCGTACTCGGAAATCTCGCGGGTGTGGCGGCGCTCGTACAGAATGCCGACGATCAAGAACAGCGCGCCGGTCGAGATGCCGTGATTGATCTGCTGCAGCACCGAACCGCTCAGCCCGAGCAGGAGTCAGGGCAAAAATCCCCAGCGTGCAGAAGCCCAAGTGGCTGACCGACGAATACGCCACCAGCTTCTTCATGTCTTTCTGCATCAGCGAAACCAGCGCGCCGTAGATGATGCCAATGATGGATAGCGTGATCATCCAACCGCGGACTTTGGGATGCATGGCGACGTCCGGGAAGAACGGCAGCGCGAAGCGGATGAAGCCGTAGGTTCCCATCTTCAGCAGAACGCCGGCCAGAATCACCGAGCCTGCCGTGGGCGCTTCCACGTGCGCATCCGGCAGCCAGGTGTGGAACGGGAACATCGGCACTTTGATGGCGAACGCCACGAAGAACGCCAGGAACAGAATGATGGCGAAGGTCACGCCGTAGGCGGGATCGTGATAAATCAGCGGCGCGGTCTTGTAGAGCGCCTGAATGCTGAACGTGTATTCGCCGGTCTGGCGGAAGTTGTAGAAGTAGAGGAACAGCACCGAAAGCAGCATCAGCACCGAACCGAACAGCGTGTACAGGAAGAACTTGATCGCGGCGTAAAGCTTGCGCGGGCCGCCCCAGATGCCGATCAGCAAGTACATGGGGACAAGCATGGCTTCCCAGAAAACGAAAAACAGGAAGAAATCCAGCGCCATGAAGACGCCCAACATGCCGGTCTGCAGCACCAGAAACCAGATGTAGTACTCCTTCACCCGGTTCTCGATCGCGGTCCAGGAGGAGAGAATCGAGATCCAGCCCAGCAGCGTGGTCAGCATGATGAGCAGAAACGAAATGCCGTCGATGCCGAGAACGTAACCGGCGCCGATGGAGGGAATCCAGTTGTTGGCCGCGCCCTCCATGAACTTGAAGCCGGGCTCGAAGCGCTGCGCCCAGAACCAGGGCACCAGCGGCAGCGAGATCAGGAATCCGCCCAGCGCGAAGATATTCGCGATCCAGCGGATGGCGTTGGCTTTCTCTTTCGGAACGAAGAGAAGCAGCAGCGCCCCCAGCAGCGGCGTGAACAGAATGATGGAGAGAATGTGATTTTGCATATAGTTTCAACTGCTCAAAGTGTGGTGTGGTGCGGGCGCCCCCGCCCGCAACCGCCGCAAAGCTGATCAACTCCAGATGTTCCGCACACCTCTTAACACCGGGCTGGGTAAGCACTCCATGCAGTCGCGGGCGAGGGCGCCCGCGCCACATTGTCAGTGCCAGGCGAAATAGAACATAAAACCAACTAGCCCGGCCACCATCACCAGGGCATACCATTGCACCAGACCCCATTGCAGCAGCCGCATCGGATACGAAAGCATGCGCGCTATAGCGGCGGGCCCATTCACGCCGAGTCCGTCAATGATCCACTTATCCCACCAATTGGAAATTTTGCCGCTCAGCCGAGTGATCCAGCCTGCGCCGTTCACCGTGCCGTCGATCACGTGCGAATCAAACCAGGACGCGCCTTCGCCCAGGCCCATCACACCCAGGCGCACTTCGCCCACTTTTCGCCGCCCGGTAAAGGCGTAGTCGTAGGCTTCATCCACGTAATATTTATGCAGCAGGGCGTCGTAAACCGGAGGAGCGGACTGGTTCAGCGGCTCCACATAATTCTTGTTGGCCTGAGAATAGTAGCGCGAAGCCAGTCCCCAGCCGCAGATCGCGGCGGCAATAGAAAGCCCCATTAACCCGTACTCCCAGCCGCGATGCTCTTCTTTCACCGGCTGCGGAGCTTCGACCGTCGCACTCTCCTGGGCAAACACCGGCTCAAGAAATTTCTCGAAGCGATTCGAGCCACCCAGGCTTGCGGGCCATCCTAGCCAGCCCGCCGTGATCGAGAAGAACGCCAGCACCAGCAGAGGCACGGTCATCGACTTGGGTGATTCGTGGACATGATGCTCCACCTCGTGGCTCATGCGCGGCTCGCTGAAAAATGTCAGATAAATCAGCCGGAACATGTAAAACGCCGTCATCAGCGCGGTGACGAAACCGATCAGCCACAAATAAGGGAACGATCCCTCTGCCGAGCGCCAAGCCTGCCACAGAATCTCGTCTTTGGAGAAGAAACCGGCCAAGGGAGGAAATCCGGAAATGGCCAGCGTGGCGATCAGCATGGTGGCAAAGGTAATTGGAATTTTGCCCGCGAGCCGGCCCATGTTGCGCATATCCTGCTCGCCGCTCATCGCGTGAATCACCGAGCCGGCGCCTAGGAACAATAGCGCCTTAAAAAATGCGTGAGTGAAGACGTGGAACACGCCGGCAGTAAACGCGCCCACACCCAATGCCAAAAACATATACCCCAGTTGGGAGACGGTAGAGTAGGCGAGCACCCGCTTGATGTCGTTCTGCACCAGGCCAATGGAAGCGGCGAACAAGGCCGTGAGAGCCCCGATGATGGCCACCACCTTCATCGACGAGGGCGCCAGCACAAACAACGCATTCGACCGCGCCACCATATACACGCCTGCCGTGACCATTGTCGCGGCGTGAATTAGGGCCGAGACCGGCGTCGGGCCTTCCATCGCGTCGGGCAGCCAGACGTAAAGCGGAAGCTGGGCCGATTTGCCGCAAGCGCCAACGAACAACAGCAGTGTCGCGGCGGCAATGAGATGCAACTGGTCCGGGGAGAAATGCCCGTTGCGCGCCAAGGTCGTGACCGTCGTGAATTGCAGCGAACCGAAGAGCCAGGCGATGGTGAACATCCCCAACAGGAAACCGGCGTCGCCGATGCGGTTGACGATGAATGCCTTGTTGGCCGCGTCGCTGGCGGATTTGCGCTGAAAGTAAAAGCCGATCAGCAGGTACGAGCACAGGCCCACACCTTCCCATCCCACAAACATCAACGCGTAGTTGTTCCCCAGAATCAGCGTGAGCATGGAGAACATGAACAGGTTCAGGTATCCGAAGAAGCGGTAGTAGCCGGCTTCGTGGGCCATGTAGCCGACGGAATAAATGTGGATCAGCATGCCAACGCCGGTGACGAACAGCAGCCAGATGCTGGAGAGCGGGTCCAGCAAAAAGCCCACATCCGCCTTGAAGGGCGCGAGCGTTCCGTCGTGCTTGACGTAGTTCATGTGCCCGGTATCGGTGCCGAGCCAGGTGTACATCGTCTTTTCAAAGCCCAGCTTTTCGGGATGGGCGTGGGCGTAGGCGGGATATTCCCAAACCGCGCCGCAAGCCATGACGAAGGCCAATACGACGGCTCCAACGCATACCGCGGTGACCGTCTGCTTCTGCAGCTTGCGGCCAAAAAAGAACATGACCGCCGCGCCGAAGGCGGGCAGTAGCGGGATGAGATAGATGTGGTTTAGAAATAGCATTCGGAAAACCGAGCACTTAGCATTTGGCACTTAGCACTTAGCCCTTCTGGGTTCTTGCCGATCCCGGCAAGGGCCGCTCCTGGCTAAATGCCAAGTGCTAAGTGCTAACTGCTGCCTTCCTACCACTTCATCAAATCGACTTCGTCCACATTTACCGTCTCTTTATTGCGGAAGAAGGCGATGAGGATTCCCAGGCCGACTGCGGCTTCTGCTGCGGCATCGGTAATTACAAAAATCGCAAAGATTTGCCCGTGCAGGCCCCACAGCCGCGAGAATGCCACCAAGTTCAAATTCACCGCGTTCAGAATCAGCTCGATCGACATCAGTACGATCACCACATTGCGGCGGGTCAGCACGCCGATCACGCCCAAAACAAACAGGGCGGCGGCGACGACCAGGTAGTGCAATGTTCCGATGGGGGCCATAGAACTCCGAGCACTTAGCGATTGGCACTCAGCATTTAGCCAACCCTGGGCCCGACACTCAAGGGCCAAGTGCTAATTGCCAAGTGCTAGTTGCTGCTTTTTCAAATCCTCTTCTTCGCCATCACCACCGCTCCGATAATCGCCACCAGCAGCAGCAACGATGCGATTTCGAAAGCGAACATGTAGTCGCCATATAACAGAACTGCGATCTCCTGCGTATTGGACTCTTCCGGCAGCAGCGCCATATGCGTCGGAAATAGCGTTTTCCCCTTCACATAGACGAGCACGAAAAGAACGCCTAGCGCGATGGCTGCCGCAATGCCTGCCACCCACTGCTTGTTGAACTGCTCTTCCTTCGCCGACTGATCAAGATTAACCAGCATGATCACGAACAGGAACAACACCATGATGCCGCCGGCATAGAGAATAATCTGAACGCCAGCGACGAACGGTGCATAGAGCATCAAGTAGAGCCCCGCCAACGCCAGCAACGTCAGAATCAGGGCCAGCGCCGAATGCACCGGGTTCTTGCGCGTGATTACCAGAACGCCGCCGAGCACGGCGAGTCCGGCAAGCAAATAGAAGAAGAATGATGTGGCTACCGGCTCCATAGTTAGGCTACATGCCCCGTATCATTTGCCATATTTCAGAACGCAACCCACTCATCGCAGTCAGAATCAAGACACCCACTCCCATCGGCAGCAGTACCTTCCATCCCACTTTCATCAGCTGATCGAAACGGTAGCGCGGAAACGTGCCGCGATACCAAATGTACAGATACATGAAAGCCGCGACCTTGGCGGAAAACCAGAAGATATCCTGGACGCGATCTCGCACCGGCGGCAGGAACAGCACAATTCCAATCAGCGCCAGCAATGCCCCGAACGCGCCCAGGCCGATGGTCTGCAGCTTGAAATACGGATGCTTGGGCATGCGCGCCGTGCTGTAGAAGGCCATTCCCGCCAGAAACAGGAAGCTGAGTCCGGGAATCAAGGAGAAAACCAAGTCCCAGGTGTCTCCGCTCAGGAAGTTCGGGAACGGCCGCATCCATCCGCCCAGCCACAGAGTGACCGCGATCGACGAAACCGCGATCATCGCGGAATATTCCGCCAGGAAAAACAACGACCAGCGAAAGCCGCTGTACTCGGTGTGGAAACCTGCGGTCAACTCCGACTCGGCTTCCGGCAGATCGAAGGGCGCGCGGTTCGTTTCCGCCACCATGGCGACGGCGAAGATAAAAAACGCGATCAGGCCCAACGGAAAGAATTTGAACACGAACCAGGTTTGTTGCGCCTGCTGCGCCTGGACAAGCCCGATCATGCTCAGCGTGCCGGTGCCGCTCGCATTCAGGCTGCTCATCAGAATGGCAGAGATTACTGCCAGCCCCATTGCAATCTCGTAGGAAACCATTTGCGCGCTCGAGCGTAGCGCGCCCATCAATGGGTAATGAGAATTGGACGCCCAACCCGCCATCACTACTCCTAGCACACTGAGCGACGAAACACCCAGCATGAACAGAACGCCGATGTTCATATCAGTCACGGCGTGGGTGGGACCGAAGGGCACAACAATAAAGACCGTAAAAGCGGTAACAACCACGAACAGCGGCGCCAACCAGAAAACGACTTTATCGGCAGCCGCGGGGGTGATGTCTTCCTTGATAAGCAACTTAAGCGCATCGGCAATCGGCTGCAGCAGGCCGTGGGGCCCCACTCGCATCGGACCGAGGCGAACCTGCATGTGCGCCAGAATCTTGCGCTCCAGCCAGTTCATCGCAATCACCGCGACCGAAAGGCCGAGAAAAACCAGCAGAATATAGATCAGAGCCCAGAGCACATTCCCCGCCTGGCCGGGAGTCACATCGCTCTTGAGGTAGGAGGTAATGTAGTCGAGCATCAGCGGTCCACCTCGCCCAGAACTATGTCGAGAGTGCCTATCACGGCGACGACGTCAGCGACCAGTTGGCCCCGCACCATCAAGTCCAGCGCCTGCAGGTTCACGAACGACGGCGGCCGCACCCGGACCCGGTAGGGCTGCGTGGAACCATCACTGACGATGAAGTATCCCAACTCGCCTTTGGGGCTTCGATGGAGTGATAAATCTCCCCCACCGCCGGCTTAATCACCTTGGGAACCTTGGCCATGATGGGGCCGTCGGGAATCTTTCCCACCGCCTGCTCGATGATGCGCAGCGACTGCCGCATTTCTTCCATGCGCACCAAATACCGGTCGTAAGTGTCGCCATGCTCGCCGATGGGAATCTCGAAATCGAAGTCGGCGTAGGAAGCATACGGCTGAGCTTTGCGGATATCCCACTTCACGCCGCTCGCGCGCAGCACTGGCCCGGTCACGCCCAAAGCAATGCAGTCCTTGGCGGAGATACTGCCGACGCCTCGGGTGCGTTCCACCCAGATTCGGTTGGTAGTAAGCAGTTCCTCGTACTCAACGATCTTCGGCGTTACGAACTTCACGAAGTTCTTTACGTCAGTTTCAAAACCGTCGTAAGTTTCGTACTGGCATCCGCCAATGCGGAAAGCATGCGTGGTCAGGCGGGCGCCGCAGTACTTCTCGAATATCTTGAGAATCTCCTCCCGGTCGCGGAAGGTGTAGAAAAGCGGCGTAATAGCGCCGATATCCAGCGCGTGGGTTCCCAGCCAGAGCATATGGCTGGCCAGCCGGTTCAGCTCGGTCAGAATCACGCGGATATAGTTGGCACGCGGCGGAGCTTGAACATTGAGCAGCTTTTCGACCGCCTCGCAGTAGCCCAATCCATTCGAGACCGCCGCCACGTAATCCATGCGGTCGACGTAGGGATTGAACATGGTGTAGGTGCGGTGCTCGGCAATCTTCTCGACTCCGCGGTGGAGGTAGCCGATCACGCACTCGGTCCCCAGAACTTTTTCGCCGTCCAGCTTGAGAATCACGCGCAGCACGCCATGGGTGGCCGGATGCTGCGGGCCCATATTGATGATGAGTTCGTTGGTATCGAGAAAAGTCTTGTCGGGCTCGCCCAATTCCAGGTGCGAGATATAGGCGGAGGGATCGGTGGTTGTCCGGTCAGGCATGTCTATTGGCCGCTCTCGATCCCCAGGTTGATCTGCACCCATTCCTGATCCTGCTGAATGATGCCGTAGTCTTTGCGCAGCGGATGGCCCTTCCAGCCATCGGGCAGCAGGATGCGTTTTAAGTCCGGATGTCCGTCGAAACGGATGCCGAACATGTCATACACTTCGCGCTCCAGCCAGTTGGCGGCGGGCCAGATCGAGGTAGAACTCGGCACACTCTCGCCATCGGCGATCATGGTCTTCACGCGAATGCGCTCGTTAGCGGCGAAGGAGTAGAGAATCCAGAGTACGTCGAACTGCTTCTCCCGCTCCGGATAGTGCGCCGCAGTCACATCCACGCAGTAGTCAAACTGGTCGCGATCGCGCAGGACGGTCAGCAGCTCGGTGATGATCGAGGGGTCGGCAATAAAATAGTTCTGACCCAGATAGCTAACCGCCTCGATTCCGGAGCCATATTGCTGTTTAAGGCGATCCACCAGGAGCGAAGTCCAGGGAATGGTCGCCGAAGCTGCGGGCTTGGCGGGCGCGGGGTGCGCATGGCCCGAGGCTTCGGACGGAACAGGGGGTTTGGTGTCGTCTGCCATTGCCACGAGGGACGCTTCCTGGCGCCGCCCAACTGAGAAGAACGTTAACTTTTAACAGCTTGGCGGGGATGTGTCAACGAGGCAGAGGTTGGTAGCAGTACAGCTTAATGTTCAATTGCAAAGGCATTAACCACCAAGGACACGAAGTCTCACAAAGGCCCGATGGCAAGGGTTCTTCTTCGTGTTCCTTCGTGTCCTTAGTGGTTAAGACTCACTTCCCCAGCAAACGGACCCGCTGCTGCCAGGCTGCATGGGCTCCGGCTTGGTAGAGTAGACATCGCGACTTTCGAAGGAGGTCCTGTGATCGCACGAGTGTGGCACGGATCCACCAAGCCCCAGCACGCCGATGCTTATGAGGCCATGCTGAAACCGGAACTTCTCCCCGGCCTCAACGCGGTTCGAGGATTCAAGGGCAGCTACCTGCTCAGGAGAGAGGATGGCGAGGAGGTCGAGTTCATCACCATCATACTTTGGGATTCGATCGACTCGGTTCGCGCCTTTGTCGGAGGGGACTATGAAACTTCTGTAATTCCCGAGGAGCGCCGCAAATACTTGTCACGGCATGATGCCAAAGCCAAGCACTATGAGGTGGCGTCGGCAAATCCATGACTGAGCCTCAGAGTCGGATTCTTAAGAGGCTCGCGCCTGCGACTGATAAGTCTCAATCAGATCGCGTATCCGCTGAGCATCTGTTTTACGGTGGCCATGGCTGGTGAGCGGATCGGTGCCGGCCGAAGATTCGATGACAATGTCCGACCAGATCATGCCCGTCCTAATGTGCACCGAGGCCACCTGAGAAATGCTGATGCTTTCTTCGTTGCTGCCGAAAAGACGAGGTTTCACGCGACTCACGCGCAACGGGCTGACTTCGATGCGCGTGGGAAAGAAGAGATTGCCCTTGGTCCATCGGCTGGCGGTGAAAATCTCGCTCGGGGTTGGGTTCGCGGCAGTAGTCACTATGATAGAACCAAGCATCGGTGGAGCGACGGGCGTCCTCGCCCGTCATGGCACCGGCCTCGCCTCCTGACGGGCGAGGACGCCCGTCGTTCCATTGTTCCGTACATCTCGCCGGCAGCCTACACCCACTCCAGCGCGCCCTTCTTCCAAATCCAGATGTAGCCCACCACCAGGATGCCCAGGAAAATCAGCATCTCCAGCAACCCGAAGCGCCCTAGCGCCTTGAACTTCACCGCCCAGGGAAACAAAAAAATGGTCTCCACATCGAAGACCACGAACAGAATGGCGACGATGTAATACCGGACGGTATAGCGGCCGCGGGCGCTGTCGATGGGATCGATGCCGCACTCATACGGCATCAATTTTTCTTTGCCTGGATTGTCGGGACGGACCAGCTTGGCTAGCAGCAGGGGTAGAGGAATCATGACCGCGACCACAGCGATAAAAATAAAGATGGGAATGTAGTTTTGCGGCATTTAGCCCCTCGGAGGCGCTCAAGTCGGTCTTCATAGTACCGCCAGGAGAGTATGGGCTACAAGCAGGAAGGGGAGGAGGGGAGGGAACCCTTGGATCTATACCTTCCCGGGAAGTTCCGCTTGGATGCTCGGATCAATTTTCCCCGAGCCATACTTCAGGAGGACATCGGCGCATACGCTCAAAATAGAGATGCCCTCTTCCTTTGAAACCACTACGCTGACGCCCGCTGCAAATGCCTCTTCTTCCAGGAATCGGTCTTTGAACATGGTGAACAACACAATCGGAATACCGGGTCTGGCCCGTTTAAGAGCCCGCGCAACCTCCAGGCCGTTCATGACGGGCATGGAAAAATCGACGACCACCAGGTCAGGCTGCAGTTCCCTTACCTTTTCGACGGCGTCCCGCCCATTCTCGGCTTCTCCGCAGACTTTATAGTCTGCATCCTTTTCCAGCATATGACGCATAGCGCGGCGGACGGCCTGGTTATCATCCGCGATAAGAATCCTTCTCTGCACGGGCCGCCTTTGGCGAACCTTGGCATTCTCCCGTGGGCGGCGGGTCTGAACAATCGGGTCTTTACGGTATTACCTCTGCAGATTAGGAGCCCGGTACTTCGGTGCTGTATCCATTTCCTCGATAGGGGTGGCAGATCCAGCCCAGGGGCACTGTTGCGATCAGCCCCTCTCGTCTCCCAAGACCCCTCGCCTTTGGAGGCTATAAGCTGCCACGGCGTGACTCTATAAAAATCTTCGATTAGAAATCTGGCGGCGCGGGCATTACTCTTGGTCACAATTTACCGGGGCTCGCTCGATGCAGGTTACGGAGTGGACAGCGAGGCTGAGATCAGAATTGCCAATGGCGACAAGCGCAGACCATTTGCAAAAATCAATGTCCAACAACCTTGATATCCAAAATATTCTCGAAAGCGCGTATGAGAAGTTCAGCGGTGTGGATGAAGGCGAAGTAGCGACCTACATTCCTGAGCTAGGCAAAGCTGACCCCAGCGATTTTGCCATCTGCCTGGTTACGGTGGACGGCCAAGTCTTCACCGCCGGGGACTGGAAAAAGGAATTTACTATCCAATCGATCTGCAAGCCCTTCGCCTTTCAGATGGCGTTGGAGGAGCTTGGCCGGGATGACACCCTGGCGCACGTGGGAGTGGAACCGAGCGGCGACGCCTTCAATTCCATCGAACTCGATCCCCGAACCATGCGTCCCTTCAACCCCATGATCAACGCGGGCGCGATCGCCGTCGCTTCTCTCATCAAGAAGAAGTCCTGTGAGGAAGGAGTGCGCACCTTCGTCGACAAGATGCAGTCGGCGGCGGGCAGACCTCTGCGAATCGACAATGCGGTTCTGGGATCGGAAGCCGCCACCGGCAACCGCAATCGCGCCATCGCGTATCTCATGCTGAATTTCGGCATTATTGACGAGAGCGTGGATCACACCCTGCATCAGTATTTTTCTCAATGTTCGCTGCTGGTCAACTGCCACGATCTGGCGATGATGGCCGCGACCCTGGCCAACATGGGCGTTAACCCCGTGACCAAGGAGTGTGTATTCGACTTTCAGTACATCAAAGATGTGCTGACTGTAATGTTTACCTGCGGGCTCTACGACCATGCCGGCGAGTGGGCATACCGCGTCGGACTTCCCGCCAAGAGCGGGGTCGCCGGGGGCATTCTTGGGGTGGTGAATCGTCAGGCCGGAATCGCGGTTTATTCTCCGCGACTGGACGCAAAGGGCAACAGTGTACGGGGAATCATGGTCTGCAAAGAATTAGCCAACCAGTTGGGCCTGCATGCGTTCGAGTTCACGAATATCGGATCGAGCTTCATGCAATCGCTGATGTGAGGGCGAGCCTCCCGCCCTCGTCTTGCGTCTCAAGTCCCTCTGCCAGGATGGAATCCTACGAAATACACCGATCTCCCTCCGTGTTTATAATCGCTGCTTCGCATTTGCAATGTTGCGTCTCACGGGAAGGAAGACCGGAAATTGGCATTCCACGACAAAATCTACGACCTGCGGCGCGACAAGCTCAAACAAATTGAAGCGCTCGGCCAGCAGGCCTATCCCCGCAAATTCGATTTCACTCACACCGTCGCCCAGATTCTCGCAGAATACTCCGACCAGACCACCGAGCAACTGGAGGCCTCGCGGGTCGAGGTGCGCATGGCCGGCCGCATTATGGCCATCCGGCTCATGGGCAAGGCCGGGTTCGCGCATTTGCAGCAGGACGGCAAGCGGCTACAGATTTATGTGAAGAAGGACGCTGTCGGCGAAAAAGGATTCGAACTCTACAAACTGCTCGACCTCGGCGATCACGTCGGCGTTCGCGGATATCTGTTTCGCACCCGCACCGGCGAGCTGAGCATCCATGTGGACGAACTTACATTTCTCGCCAAAGACCTGCTGCCCTTGCCGGAGAAGTGGCACGGGCTGACGGACGTTGAGCTGCGCTACCGGCAACGCTACGTCGATCTGGTGATGAACCCGGAAGTGCGCGAGGTTTTTCTCAAGCGCAGCAAGCTGGTGCAGTCGATGCGGAGCTTCATGGACGCGCATGGCTTCATCGAAGTCGAAACTCCAATGATGCAGCCCATCGCCGGCGGCGCCGTGGCCAAGCCGTTTGTCACCCATCACAACTCGCTCGACATGGATCTATATCTGCGAATCGCGCCTGAGCTGTATCTCAAGCGACTGGTGGCGGGCGGTTTCGATCGGGTTTTCGAGATTAACCGCAACTTCCGCAACGAAGGGCTCTCCATGCGGCATAACCCTGAGTTCACCATGCTGGAGTTTTATCAGGCCTACGCCGGATATCGAGAAGTGATGGATCTCACGCAGCAACTGATCGAGCAGGCGGCGATCGACGTTACCGGTGGGACCAAAACCAAATGGGGCGAGCAGGAAATCGACTGGGCAGGTTCGAACTGGCGACGCATGACCATGCGCGAAGCCATCATTCACTATTGGCCGGAAGCGGCCGGGGCCAAGCCGCAGATGTCCGACTTTGCCACGCAGGAATCGATTAAAGGTCTAGTGGAGCGCTTCAACTCAGGTCATGCCCACGTCGCCTATGACCCCAATGAGGCCCCGGGAAGAACCATCGCCAATTTGTTCGAGGCATCGGCCGAAGAGCACTTGATTCAGCCCACGATCATCTACGAGTTTCCGACTGCCGTCTCTCCGCTCTCCAAACAGAAACCCGACGAGCCCGATTGGACCGAGCGTTGGGAGATTTATATCGGTCAGATGGAAATTTCCAACGGCTTCAGCGAGCTGAACGATCCCGAGGAGCAGCGCCGCCGCTTCGAGCAACAATTAGGGGAACGCGAGCGCGGCGACCAGGAAGCCCATCAGATGGACGAAGACTACATTCGCGCGCTTTCGTACGGCATGCCGCCTGCCGGAGGCGTAGGCGTGGGTATCGACCGGCTTGCCATGTTGCTGACAGACTCGCATACTATCCGCGACGTAATCTTGTTCCCGCTTTTGCGGCCCGAGAAGGCCGAGCCCGCGAACACAGAAGACCCGGCCGCCGAGGAAAAGTGATCGGTCGCAGTCCTTCGTGATACTTCGTGTCCTTCGTGGTTACTGCTTTATGTTTTAGCCGCGGGCAAGAAAGGGCGTGAACCACGAAGGGCACGAAGGTACACGAAGGTTTGCATCGCCTTTGATTCAGGAGTCGCCATGCGCAAAGTAATTATCGCCATCGCCGTCGTAATCGTCCTCGCCGTCGCGGGGCTGGGAATATTTGTCGCAACCTTTGATGTAAATAGCTACCACGATCGCATCCAGTCCGAATTGGAAAAGCAGCTTGGCCGCAAGGTACAGCTCGGCCAGATGCACCTGGGCCTGTTCCCGCCGAAATTCCGGGTGCAGGACCTATCCATCGCCGACGACCCGAGTTTCGCTGCGCAGAAACCTTTTGTACAGGCGCAAGAACTGGGCGTTTCCGTGAAGCTGCTCCCTCTGCTGCACAAGTCAGTGGAGATCGATTCCGTGAGCCTGCAACAGCCTAGCGTCGAACTCATTAAGAACCGACAGGGAGTGTGGAATTTTGCCTCACTTGGAAATAGCTCCCAACCCTCAGCATCTTCAGGCCCCTCGGCGCCATTCTCTCTGGGCGAACTCGCTATCAAGGACGGTCAAGTCGCGCTCACCGATCTGCAGAAAGGCGGGCCGCGGTCGGTCTACGACCACATTGATATGACTCTGAAAGATTTCGCCCCGAACCGGCCTTTCTCGGTCGATGTTGCGGCACACTTGCCCGGCCCGGGCGCGCAGGAGATTAGCCTGCAAGGTCAGGGAGGTCCGATTGCCCAAAATCAGCCTGCCGCGACCCCCTTCCAGGGAACGCTGACCCTGAAACAAGTCACCCTCGCTGGGTTTCGGCAATTTGTCGACGCCGACGCTATGAAGGGTATGGATGGCGTTATTTCCGGCGAGACTAAGATCAGCAGCGCCTCGGGAGCGCTTTCCGCCAGCGGTCAAACGACGATTGAGAAGCTGACGATGCACAGTACTGAGCTGGGATATCCCATCTCAGCGAACTACGATCTTAGCGACGATGTTGCCCACGACCTGCTCACCATCCGCAATACGACGGTGAAGTTAGGCAACACGCCATTGCTGGTCAGCGGAACGGTTAACACCGCGACCACTCCTGCCAAGCTCGATCTCAACCTGAAAGCGAACGCTGTTTCCATCGCGGAAGCCACCAAGCTGGCCGCCGCCTCCGGCATCGCCTTCGCTCCCGGAGTCACGGTGACCGGAACCGTGAACGCGGACGTTCAAGCGCGAGGACCCGCCGATCAGCCGGCATTGAGCGGAACCATCGCCGCTCGAGACCTCGAGGCCAGCGGCAAGCAAGTTCCGCAATCCGTACAAGTGAAGGCGGTGAATCTGACGCTCACGCCCACGGAAATTCACTCGGATAATTTCAACGTGGTCTCCGGCGGGACCACCGTGGCGGCGCAATTCGCCGTCCGGCAATATGCCTCGAAGTCTCCGCTGGTAGATGCCACGTTAAAGGCCCCCAGTGCCGCATTGCCGGCGCTGCTCTCCATGGCGAAGGCCTACGGGGTCACAGGGCTGGATAAGGTCAGCGGCGCAGGCACGCTCAACCTGGACTTGCACGCAGCCGGCCCGGTTCAGTCGCTCGCCTCGAATGCGGTTGCGAAAGCCCTGAATGGCACGCTGGTTCTCGATTTCAACACCGTGCGCTACACCGGAGTTGACGTGAGCCACGAACTCGCCTCGATCGGCGGCTTTCTCAAAAGCAGCGACAACGGTCAGGGAGTTACCAACATTTCTAAGATCACGGGGAATATCGCAATCAAGAACGGAATTGCGCAGACCAGCAATCTACAGGCGGTACTCGACATTGGAACCGTAGCTGCGACCGGAACCGCTAATCTAGCCGACCAGACGCTCAACCTGCACGCGACCGCCGTGCTGAATAAAACTTCAAGCCAGCAGGTGGGAGGCGCCAGCATCGGAGGCTTCCTGCAGACCGCGCTGGCCAACAACCAGGGAGAGTTGGTGATTCCCGCGATTATCACCGGCACGTTTGACAAGCCTAAATTTACGCCGGACCTGCATCAGGTGGCGCAAATGAAACTGAAAGGATTGTTGCCGAATTCGAGCAATCCCGCAGGCGCCGTTTCCGGATTGTTAGGAGGCTTGCTCGGGCAAAAGAGCGGAAGTCAGGCGAACCAATCCACCGCACAGCCACAGCAGAATCCGGTGCAGAACTTAATGGACATATTTGGCAAGAAGAAATCCAAGTGAACGCCCTCGGACCTTTGGCCCATTTTCAGTCACTGCTTGCGATGCAGCTCGAAGTGCTCCATGGAGCGCTTTCCCGCCTGCAACCAGGTCCATTCCTCGGCGAGATGATCGCCGTCGGACAGAATGTAGACCGCGCGGTGCATGTGTCCGGCATCCGGGCTGGCCAGGCCGGTGGCGTCGACGAAATCGAACGTAATGATATTTCCATCAGGCGAGATGCTGGCCTTCATGCGCGGCTGGTTCTTCGAAGGGCAGAAGTGGGTCATCATCAGGCTGCTGCCATCCAGATAGAACATACTCATCATGGGCTCGTCCGCGTTCAGTTGCGACATCAGCGAAGCTCCGCCCGCGGCCACTGCAAATGTATCGCTGACGGTGTGTCCATCGCTGGTCTTCCCCTCCCATGCGCCGGCCAACGCTTTCATTTTCTCGAACGCCTTGCCAGCGTCAGATTGAGCTATGGCTGCACTTGAGAGGCAGATTAAACAGACCAGCGAGGCAGTTCGGATGGTTCTCATAGTCATAACTCCAATTGCAACCACGTTTTCGGGAATCATAACTTAGTGTTGGCCGTTTTTAATGCGGGTTACGAGAAGTTACAAGCACAAACAGCAAGAACCTGTTTTGTCAATCGTTCGCCAAGTTGCTTACTTCCGAAGGGCTCTGCTCAGAAGCCGCGACCTCTTGACGACTGCAAACGCTGTCATCCTGAGCGAAGTCAGGCGGCGCGCGCTGAGCGCGCCGCCCGCGAGTCGAAGGACCCCCGTGCGACCTGCAGCGCCACGGACGCTGCAAGGCGTTCTCTCTATGGCTTGTACGGAGCCATGAAAAACGCCCTGCGTCGCCACTGCCACCCGACGCGCAAACGGGGTCCTTCGACGGCGCTCAGGATGACAAGGCGTTTGGAGCCGCAACAATGACGCCCCCAGGCCGCGCATTTCCACCGCCGTGCTTTCTCTCGCTATAATCGAAGTAGAACGATGGTTACAACACTGACAGACAAACCAGCTTCCGGTGCGGAGGGAAGCGCCGCCGCCGATTTTGGCGACGTCCGCGCCGAATTCAACGCTCTGCTTTCAGGCTGCGCGGTCTACGACTTAGCCTCGCGGGCCAAGATCGTGCTAACCGGCAGCGACCGCGTCCGCTGGCTGAATGGCATGGTCACCAACAACGTTCGCGATTTGGCAGTCGGCCACGGCCTATACGCGTTCCTGCTGAATCCTCAGGGGCACATTCTGGCCGATCTCTACGCTTACAATCGCGGGGATTCGTTGCTGGTGGATGTAGACCGGTCTTTGCTGAGCAAGGTGCTGGAAATCTTCGATCGTTACATCATTATGGATGACGTCGAGGTCTCGAACGTCAGCGGTCAATTGAGTGCGATCGGAATCGTGGGTCCAAAGGCAGCCGATGTGCTTCGAGTGGCAGCACTTGAAATTCCTGAGCTAGACGCGTTGCAGTTCGCGAATCTCACCTGGCTCGATGTGCCTGTAACGGCGGTTCGCGGGGACAATCCAGGCGTCCCATCGTTCGAGTTCTGGATGGCGCCGGAAACAATCGAGGCTGCCTCGGCGCTATTAGTGAAAGCTGGCGCGCGTCCGGTGGGAACCGCAGCGCTTGAGTTGTTGCGAATTGCTTCCGGCATTCCGCGCTATGGTCAGGACATCCGCGAGCGCGACTTGCCTCAGGAGACCGAACAGCAGCGCGCCCTCAATTTCAGCAAAGGCTGCTACATTGGGCAGGAGATCGTGGAGCGCATTCGGTCGCGCGGCAACGTGCATCGTAAGTTCACGGGATTCCTGGTCGATGGGCCTTTGCCGCCCGCGGGCACAAAGATTCAAGCTGCGAGCAAGGACGTGGGCGAAATCACCAGCGCCGCTTCCCTTCCGCTGGCTGGCGGCGAGCAGCCGGTCGCGCTCGGCTACATTCGCCGCGAAGTTACGCTATCGCCTAAGACACTCGAAGCCGGCGACACCAAACTTACAGTGGCTAACATTCCATTCGTCGAAGTATTTCAAACCGTGAAGGAATAATCATGCGTGAGAAGAAGCAAGAAAGCTTTACCGTAACCGACCGCCGATTGTTTACCTCCGAAGGTGAGTTGCGCCAGGAGGTTTCTGAGGAGCGGCAGGTTTCGACGTCCGAGCCTGCGGCAGCGCCGGCGCCGCCAGCTTCCAGCAATCCGGCCGGGCCCGCGGATGCGTCGATCATGCCTCCGACTCCCACCGCCGCCGAGCAGCAAGTGCAAGCCGATGCCTACCGCAAATCGTCCAAGGATCTGGACGCGCGCGTGGAACTCAGTGGCCACTCCGCCAAAGAACTGCAGATGACCTTCGAGCGTTTTCTGGCGTCTCTCTACATGACGGCCATGATGCAGCTCGGCCTCATGCACGAGGAAGGCGGGCAGCCGCGCGTCGATCTGATCGGCGCGCGCCAGACCATCGATACCCTCAGCCTGCTGGGAGAAAAAACCAAGGGCAACCTTACGCCGGCGGAGGAGAACTTCCTGCAAAACTCCCTTTACGAAGTGCGTATGGCTTATGTTGAGGTAACCAATGCCCTCGCCCGCCCGCCGAAAACTCCTGTCAAAGGCGTAGGGACTTAGCCCGCGATGAAGGCCAGGCTTACGGTGCTGGGCAGCGGCACGTCGATGGGAGTGCCCACCATCGGCTGCGGTTGCGCCGTTTGCCACTCGGCCGATCCGCACGACCGCCGCACCCGGCCATCCGTGCTGGTGGAATACGGCGGCAAGGCGGTTATCATCGACACCACTCCAGATTTCCGCGAACAAGCCATTCGCGAGGGGATCCGCAGCCTTGATGCCGTGCTCTATACGCACGGCCACGCTGACCATGTTCTGGGGTTGGACGATTTGCGCCCGCTCAGCTTTGTGCGGCCGGAAAAAATCCCTTTGTACGCGCGGCCTGATGTGGCTGACGTTCTCCGCCGGATGTTTCGTTACATTTTTGAGCCTGAATACAAATTCGGCGGGCTGGCTCAGGTGGAACTGCATTTAGTCAATGGTCCGGTCGATCTCTTTGGCACGCGCTTTGAGCCAGTGAAGGTGATGCACGGTGACGCGGAGATTCTCGGATTTCGCTTCGGTTCGGCGGCGTACCTCACCGACCACAGCGAAATTCCCGAAGAATCGTTCGCTCAGTTAAATGATTTGGACATTCTGTTTCTGGATGCACTGCGTCACCAACCGCATCCCACGCACTCGACTATAGAAAAATCGCTGCGCATCGTGGAACGGGTGAGGCCGAAGCGTGCTTTCTTTACGCACATTTGCCACGATTTGCCGCACGAGGCGACCAATGCCACGCTTCCGCCTAATGTGCGGCTGTCCTATGACGGAATGAAGCTGGAGTTTGAACTGTAGGCGTTTTTGGAGTTTAGCTAGTGTGGAGCGGGCACTCTTGCCCGCGACTGCCAGCAGCGGAAACAAGCGCTGGGCGAAAGCATTGTCGACCCAATGCTTGTCCTAGATCGATGCAGTTAGCGTACAGGAGTGTCCGCCCTACAAAGACAAATGCAAGTCTTTCACAAACTCGAAGATGTCCCGGCCGACTTCGGCGCCCACGCTGCTCACCGTCGGCAACTTCGACGGTGTGCATCGCGCCCATGCCCACGTACTGAACCAGATCGTGCAACGGGCGCGGGGGCAGGGCGCGAAGTCCATGGCCGTGGCTTTCGAGCCGCACCCCATCCGCATCCTTCGGCCGGATTCGGGGCTGAAGCTCCTGACGCCCACTCCAGAGAAGCTGCGCCTGCTGGAAGCCTGCCACCTCGACGCCGTTCTGCTGCTTCCCTTCACCCGCGACCTGTCGTTACTTACGCCTCGCCAGTTCGCCGAACGCATCCTGAAGAAGAAACTGCGGGCCCTCGAAGTGCACGAAGGATACAACTTTCGCTTCGGGCACCGGGCGGTGGGCGATGTCGAAATGCTCACCGAGTTTGGCCGGGAGATGGGCTTCGAGGTAAAGGTCTATCCCGAGATGCGCCTGCGCGGCGAGCCGGTCTCGAGCAGCCATATTCGCAAACTGCTGGACGCCGGCAATGTAAGCCGGGCGCGGCATCTGCTGGGGCGTCCGTTTTCCATTCTCTCGACCGCCGGCCGGGGACGCGGCTATGGCTCGAAATACACCGTCCCCACGATCAACCTGAGCCGTTACGAAGAACTGGTTCCCGGCGATGGCGTCTACGTCACCCGCACCCGCGTCGGCAAAGAATGCTTTGATTCGGTAACGAACATCGGCAATCGTCCGACGTTTGGGACCGATTCGTTTGCGATCGAAACGCACCTGTTGAACTTTCATCCCATCGAACTGAATCCTGACACCGAGGTGGAAATTCATTTCCTCGACCGGCTTCGCGATGAGATTAAGTTTCCGTCGGTGGAGGCACTGCGCGAGCAAATTGCGCATGACGTTAAGAAGGCGCGCAGATATTTCCACCTTCTTCCAACGCGGAAAGAGGAATAGCAACGGTTTTCTCCCGAGCTTTGCGGAAGTTCT
>CAVTLU010000001.1:0-57487 GCA_963735545.1 uncultured Acidobacteriaceae bacterium | reverse complement strand
GGGGCTGGATCGGCGGGAAGGTGCAATGGAAGGTCTCATTTGGACGATTACAAGCCTGTGCATTTTGTCGGGGTCGCCGGAGGCTGCTGACTAATCCATAGGTCCTTCGTCGGGAGTCCTGCGCTCGGCGCGCAGGACTCCGCTTCCTCAGGATGACAGTGTTGTTAAAGGGGCTAATAAAGTCACAACCTCTCAGGATGACAAAATGGGGGGGCTTCGCAGGGCCCAAGGCCTGCTCCACCCAAAACCAAAATCAAATGCGAGGGCCAATTTTCCGGCAGGGGTGCGCTGCCAACAGGGTGAAGAGTGCAAGAGTAGCCCTGTCCTCGAGGGTCTTCATAATGGTATTGGTGTGGTGAATTTGCAGGGCGGAGTTTTCTGGCGCTGAGGTGGGCGCGTCTTGATGGTCGGCTATCAGAACATCGAGGAAATCCTCGTAGGCTTTGGCTACTCCGGATATTGACGCTGACAGGCCTTGAGTTGCCATTAACGCGCCGGCGGGGCCGGTGACTGCTGCGCCTCCTACAATTGGGCTGATGGCGGCTACGGGTGCGGGTGTTTGGCGCAGGGCTTCGCGGATGCCGGGCACGGCTAGAATCGGGCCGATGCTGGTGATGGGGTTGCTTGGGGCTAGAAGGACCGCGTCGGCGGAATGGATGCTCTCGATTACGCCGGGCGCGGGTTTGGCGTTTTCTGCTCCCGCAAAACGCACGGCGCTTACTGGGTCCTGGTAGCGGCGCTTGACGAAATATTCCTGGAAGCTTAGTTCGCCGGACGGAGTCGTTACTCTGGTCTCGATGCGGGCGTTGCTCATGGGGAGAAGTCTTGAGTGGATGCCCAGGGCGGCGGCGATTTCGGCGGTGGCTTCCGTCAGAGTCTTGCCTTCGCGGAGGAGCTGAGAGCGGAGGAGGTGGATCGCCAGGTCGCGGTCGCCGACCTTGAACCAGGCGGGCTGCCGCATTCGCTCCATGGATTGCAGGCAGAAAAAAGTATCGCTTTGCACGCCCCAGCCGCGTTCTTTGCTTAGGAGGCCGGCTAGAAGATAGGTGATCGAATCGATGTCAGGCGAGATGTGGAGACCCCACCAGTCGGAATCGTCTCCGGTGTTGACGATTAGCGTCAGGTCGCTGGGGGGGACGATCTGGCGGAGGCCGTCTACGAATTTTGCGCCGCCGGTGCCGCCGGTGAGTACTACGATCATGCGGGCGTGGCCTCTCGGGCGTAGCCTTCGGGATCGGCGGCGGTTTGGAGTCTTTCGGATAGCGGGCTCGGCGCATGGCTGGCTTTGACTACGAGCTTCGATACGAACTCGGGATAGACCGGGAGGCGTTGACGCAAGCGGTAGCCTTTGGCTTCGGTCCGCAATTTCAGTTGTTCGAGATGGGGCCAGGGTTTTTCGGGATTGATGAAGTCGGGGGTGAGAGGCGAGACGCCGCCCCAGTCGTTGATGCCGGAGTCGAGTAGTTCGTCGTAGTACGGGGCGGAGAGATTGGGCGGCGCTTGAATGTTGACCTCTGGCATCAACAAGCGCGCGACGGCTACGGTGCGCAGCATATCTTCGCGGGTTGGCTCGGGCCAGTGGCTCATGGGAATGCCGGGTTTCACGCGGAAGTTCTGGACGATGACTTCCTGGATGTGTCCGTAGCGGCGGTGCAGGTCGGCGATAGCAAGAAGCGTATCCACGCGGTCTGCGAGTGTTTCGCCGATGCCGATGAGCAGGCCGGTGGTGAAGGGAACGCCTTGCTTGCCGGCTTCTTCGATGGTGCGGAGTCGTTTGGTGGGAACTTTGTCGGGCGCGTTGTCGTGGGCTGCGCCGGGGCTCAGCAGTGCGGCGTTCGTGCTTTCGAGCATCAGGCCCATGCTGGGGGAAACGGCGGCCAGGCGGGCGATCCACTCGGGACTGAGTAAGCCGGGATTGGGGTGAGGCAGCAGAGTGGTTTCACGCAGCACTAGGGCACACATCGCTTCGAGATAGTGCAGCGTCGATTTGTAGCCCAGGTGGCGCAGGGTTTCGCGCATTTCGGGGAAGATGAGTTCGGGTTTGTCGCCGAGGCTGAAGAGAGCTTCGGTGCAGCCTAACTTTTCGCCGTCGCGCGCGACTTGGAGGACCTCATCGGGGCTCATGGTGTGGGCACCGGGGTCGCCGGGGTCGCGGCGGAAGATGCAGTAGCCGCAGTAATCGCGGCAGAGATTGGTCAGGGGAAGGAAGACTTTCCGCGAATAGGTGATGATGCCGGGTTTGAAGCGCTCCTTGGCTGCGAGGGCTGCGGCTAGGAGTTCGGGGAGGTTTTCGTTACTTGACCGGAGAAGATCGCGGGCAGTTTCGCGGGAGAGCGGGGGGCCGATTTCCAGGCGCGATTGCGGACGGGTTGTTAGGGCTGGCGGCATGCTTTGATTCGAAAGTCCCTCGTCCGAGACGTACCGGGTGCGGGTAGGGATGCTTCGACTACGCCATGACTTCGCTGCGCGAAGTCATGGCTACGCTCAGCATGACAGGGCTGAGAGAACTTCCAAAATCATACATTACCGGCTTTTGCATTCTGTAACGCGTAAAAACTGCAGCTACATCGGAAATTCAGTTTCTTAGTTTTTGGTTCCCGGTTCTCAGTCGGGTGTATTCGGGATGCTATTTTTTGGCCTGCGGGCGGCGTGTTAGAACACTGGAGGACTTATGGCGGCTACCAAGGCAGAATTCCGCAAGGCTATGGGCTGTTTTGCTACCGGAGTCACGGTGATTACGGTGGACTACGAGGGCGAAGTGCAGGGGATGACGGCTAATGCGTTTTCCTCGGTGTCGCTGGAACCGCAACTGGTGCTGGTTTGCGTGGATCACAAGGCTCGAACTCACGCGCATCTGCACGCCAAGAAAAGATTTGGGGTGAACATTCTGGCCGAAGACCAGCGCGCTGTTTCGGACTATTACGCGCGGCCCGACCGCGACCACGATCAGGCGGAGCAGGAAGTGGGAGCGCGCTTCGATCGCACTCCGCACGGCACGCCGGTGTTGCATGGGGCGTTGGCTTATCTTGAGTGCCGGTTGCATACGGTGCAGGATGCTGGGGATCATACGATCTTCATTGCGGAAGTTGAGGATTTGGTGGTGCGGGAGGGGAATCCGCTGGTGTTTTTTCAGGGGAAGTATCGAAATATCGCGCCGCCCGCCGCTCCAGACGGCGGGTCCGGCAAGTAGGTTTGTCTGCGTGCTCGGCCTAACCATGTTGTGGTCCGCGGGGAAAATCCTGAACCACGAAGGACACTAAGGTACACGAAGGAATTGAGAGCTTTCCTTCGTTTCGTTGTGGAAGACCTGCGGCCTTGCGACATTTTGGCTCGTTCCGCATCTAATTGTCGTCGAGGTTAACGAAATCCTATGGCAGAAAAAGTTGTTAAGACCGACGAAGAATGGCGGAAGCAGTTAACGCCAGAACAGTTTGCAGTGGCGCGCAAGGCCGGCACGGAGCCGGCGTTTACCGGCAAGTATTGGAAGACGAAAGACCCGGGAACCTTTACCTGCGTGTGCTGTGGGCAACCGTTGTTCGGCTCCGATACCAAGTTCGACTCGGGCACGGGATGGCCGAGCTTTTCACAGCCGGTCGAGGAAGGCGCGGTGGCGACCCATACCGACCGCACTTACGGGATGTCACGCACTGAGGTAAAGTGCTCACGCTGCGATGCCCATCTGGGGCACGTTTTTGAGGATGGCCCAGTTCCGACCGGGTTGCGTTATTGCATGAACTCGGCGGCGCTGGATTTGAAGCCGGCGGAAGGCAAAAAGAAATAGGGCGCGGATGCGTGACGCGCCCCATTTTGACGACGAGGGAATCCGAAATTTCTTAAGCGCCGACGGTGAGGGCTTTGGCGTCGGGTTTTTGTTCCGAGGGCTTCTGGCCCTGTTTGCCCTCGGCGGCACGGACTTGCACGCTGCCCTTCAGGATCGCGCCATCTTCGACGCTGATGCGTTGCGTGATGACATCGCCGGTTAGCGAACCTTCGCCGCGAATATCCAAGCGATCGCTGCACTGGATGTTGCCTTGCACCTTGCCCATGATAACGACTTCGCGGGCGGCGATGTTGGCGGCTACGCTGCCGTTGCGTCCGATGGTGACGCGGTGCTCGGAGACGGTGATGCTGCCTTCGATACGGCCATCGATGTAGAGCGACTCGCCACCGGTTACTTCACCCTTGATGACTAGGGACCGTCCGATGGTGGCTTGCTCCACCGGCGAACCGCTTGCACTCAGGGGCGCGAACGAGGTTGAATTCTGGGGACCTTGAGATTTTTGGTTGTCTGATGGATGCAGCATTTTCTGTACCGGCCTCTCTGGGTTCCGCGTGGTCCACTTTCGGGTGGACGCAGGCGTTGATTTTCGATCTCTTGCGGTCCACGGCCACGGACCAAAATGGGGCACGGGACATGCTGACTATCGCACGGGATGGGGTTGCTGGGGAGGTTACGGAAGAGCCTGTCCGGGTGAGGAGGTCAGGTTTGGAGGGTCTGGCCCAGTTCTTCCCATTCGGCGAGCGCGGCCTGCAGTTCGGCGCGATGGGTCTGCAATTTCTGGGCTACGCGGGCGGTTTCCTCGGCGCTGACGAAGCTTTGCAGGGAGGCTTCGCAGGCGGCGATCGAGGTTTCGAGAGAGGCGATTTTCGCCTCTAGCTCCTGGAAGCGGTCTTCGAGTTGTTTGCGCTTGATGGGGTTTACGCGCTTTTGTAGCGGCGGGGTCTCGCTGGGGCTTGAGGTATCGTGCATCGGCGTCGCGGGCGCGACGCCCTCGCGACTGCCGGCTGGGACGCCGGCGCTACTTTTTGCCGGGCTGGTTTTTACGGCGCGCTTTATCGTGGTGCTTAGTTCTGCTGGGCCGCCTTCCTTTCTCCAGCGATAGTCTTCGTAGTTGCCGGGGTAGATTTCTACTCGCCCGCCGCCTACTTCGAAAATTCGCGTGGCCAGATTGTCGATGAAGTAACGGTCGTGGGAGACGAAAACTACCGTGCCGTTGTAGTCCGTCAGGGCCTTCAGCAGGACGTCTTTGGCGCGGATGTCGAGGTGGTTGGTGGGTTCATCGAGCAGGAGGAAATTCGCGGGATGGAGCAGCATGCGGAGCAGAGCATAGCGATTGCGCTCACCGCCGGAGAGGACGCCGATGCGCTTAAAAACGTCGTCCGCGGAAAACAGGAAACATCCAAGAAGGCTGCGTAACTCGGTTTGGGTGGAGCGGGGCGAGGCTTCCCCGAGATCGTCCAGGATGCGGGCGTCGGGGTTGAGTTCCTTGTATTGATCCTGCGCGAAGTAGTCGGCCTGGACGTTGTGGCCCAGGCGGCATTCGCCTTTGGTCAGCGGCTCCGCGCCGGCCAACAGCTTGATTAACGTTGATTTGCCGGCGCCGTTTACGCCTACCAGGGCGATGCGATCGCCGCGTTCGATCAGGAAGCTGACATCGCGGAAGACTTCTTTTTTTCCATAGGACTTTGCAACTCCGGCGAACTCGGCCACAATGCGGCCGCCGGGTCTCGGCTGCGGGAAGGAGAAGTGGATGGTCTTTTCTTCTTCCGGCAGCTCGATGCGCTCGATCTTCTCCAATTCCTTGATGCGGCTCTGCACCTGCTTGGCTTTGGTGGCCTGGTAGCGGAAGCGGTTGATGAAGACTTCGATCTGCTCGATGCGGTCGCGCTGATTTTTGTAGGCCGCTTCCAGTTGCTCACGGCGGTCGGTCTTCTGCGCGATGTATTTGTCGTAGTTGCCGGGGTAGAAGTGAATGTGCTTATTCCAGATTTCGACGATTTTGTTGACGGTGACGTCGAGGAAGTAACGGTCGTGGGAAATCAGCACGAAGGCGTAGGGATAGTTGGAGAGATAGTCTTCCAGCCAGTTGCGAGCTTCGAGGTCGAGGTGGTTGGTGGGCTCGTCCAGCAGCAGGAGGTTCGGTTTTTGCAGCAGGAGCTTGGCGAGCGCCAGGCGCATTTGCCAGCCGCCGGAGAATTCTTCGGTCTGGCGGGGCCAGTCGTCCTTGTGGAAGCCGAGGCCAGTTAGGACAGTGCCAACCTGGGCCTCGATGGCGTAGCCGTCACGGGTTTGGAATTCGTGCTGGATTAGGTGATAGCGGTCGGCGATCTGGGCATACTCGGGCGAGGCGTGATCGACTTCGGACATGCGTGCGGTCAGGTCTTCCATTTCTTTTTCCATGGCCTGCAGGTCGGCGAAGACGGACATGCACTCGGCGAAGACAGTGTTGCCGGCCAGGGTTAGGCCGTCCTGGGGGAGGTATCCGGCGCTGATGCCTTTGGCGGTGCTGAAGGCGCCGTAGTCGAGGGACTCCATGCCGGCGAGAATTTTTAGCAGGGTGGATTTGCCCGTGCCGTTGGCGCCGACCAGGCCGACGCGGTCGCGCGGAGTGATGAGCCAGTCGGCTTCCTCGAAGAGGAGCTTGTGGCCATAGCGTTTTCCGGCGGAGGAGAGCTGGATCATGGACTGGTTTATCGTCTCATGATTTGGGGGTTGGATGAAGGCGTGCTCGATACTGACTCAGACAGAAAGCTCAACCACGGGGAAGCACAGGGAAGCACAGTTTCTTAGCGCGTGGATAAGGCCTTGGAGGAGCCGATTCTTTCCAGGGCGCGGTCGATCACGCTTTGCAGTTCTTTGGCGTACTTTACTTCGCGGCCCTTGGCTAGAATTTTGCGCGCTTCTTCTGCACTGTACCAGGACGGATTGCGCATCGGCTCGGGGGCGGGCCCGGTGCGTTCGACTTCCATCAGGAAGGCCTTGATGACAAATTCCTGGACGCCCGGAGGCTTCCAGAAAACGCCTTTGGAATGGATGTAGATGTGAAAATGCTGAGGTTCGATGCTGCCGTGCGCGCCAGCCTCTTCCCAGGCTTCGCGCGCCGCAGCCTGACTGTGAGAGAGAGAAACCTCGGGGTCGCCTTTTGGGAAGGTCCACTTGTTGCCGCCGTTGGTGTTTACCAGGAGAAACTCGACTGAGGTTCCGCGCCAGCGATAGCAGACCGCCGCTACTTGCAGCGGCAGGGCAGACTTGGCCGGATTGCGTGTTCCCATGGCGGGCTCTCCGGGGCTCTTCTCAATCGTAAATGCTAATTTGAAGATATTTCAGGAGTGTGAATTTGCAACAAAAAAGGTGCAGTGGCGGGGAGTTACCAAAGGGGACTTAGGCTTCACGCAACTTCTGTGGTCTGACGGGTGGGGGGACGCCCGTCGCTCCATTTTTGCTATCTCGCCTTGAGTTGAGCGGGTTCCGCTTGACTGTGTTCCAGAGTGTGCATGGTGGTCAGGATGGTCTCAATCACGTTCTCGTCTCCGATGGCGGTGTTGATCATCATGTGATACAGGCAGCGAGTCGGCCAGTCGGCATTGAAGTAATGCTTGACGAACATGATGCGGTCGCCGTCGACGGTGTCCACCAGTTCTTCGGCTTCGTGCGGGTTCTTGCCCAGCTCCTGAAGGCGGCGCAGCTTCTCCGCTCTGGATGCGTAGAGAAAAACGTGAAAGGCCTCTCCGTGCTCGCGCAGGAAGTAGGGCGCGCCGCGGCCAACGATGACGCAATTGCCGGCTTCGGCGACGGTTTTCATGACTTGCTCGCCCATCCGCACCATGCGGTCGGCATCGAAGGGCTCGGCTCCGGGCAGCGCCATGCTGCGCTCGTAACTGCCGCGCCAGAAGACTTTGACCAGACGATGGAAGGTGCTGTCGACGCGCTCTTCGCAGCGTTCCACGGCGGCGCAGTCGACCCGCGCTTCTTTGGCGATTTCCTCGGTCAGGGCATGGTCCCAAAGCTTCCAGCCCAGGCGGATGGCCAGTTGGCAGGCGATGGCGCCGGCGCCGCATCCATATTCGCGTTCGACGGTGATGATTCGGTACATCGTGTCCCCCTGTAAGTGTCGCCTAAGTACCTCAGCGGCTAAAGAGAAGCGAAAAAAATCCTTCCATCCGTTTCCGTTCGAGCCCGGGCGCTAAAGCGCGAAAGCAATTTCAACGAACTTAATGGCACGGGTGACTCGTGCCCCTTCCCATGCCGCCCGATATTCGAGTTTCTAATGAACCGCCATGCTTCCTCCGGTTGGAGGCCGCTTCATCAAGAAGACGAGCGGTATCATGACCAAAATTACCGTTCCTAGCAACCAAAAATTGTCGATATAGGCCAGCATGTTGGCCTGGCGGAAGACGTTGGCCTGCAACAGCGCGTAGGCCCTGTGGGTGGCGTCCGTGGCGGAGAAGCCCCGCGCCTGCAGCGCGTGAGCCGTGTTTTGTATCATGTTCTGCACATTTGGGTTAGATGCGGAAAGGTGGCTGGCCAGACGGTTCTGGTGGAATTGCGCCCGACGGGCCAGCATGGTAGTGACGACCGAAATGCCGACGCTACCTCCTATGTTGCGCGCCAGGTTCATGAGGCCGGAGGCGGCGTTGTTCTTATCCCGTGGCAGGAAAGCGTAAGCCGAGGTGTTGATGGGCACGAAGAGGAAAGCCAAGCCTGAGGCCTGAATCATTCTGGCGATGGTCACGGTCGCGAAATCGACTTGCAAATCGAAATGAGTCATGTGGTAGAGCGAAAACGAGAGCATCACCAGACCGAAAACCATCAATTTGCGGGCATCGACTCCGCGGCTGAGCAGAAAGCCCACGAGCGGCATCAGCAACATGATGAGGAACCCGCCGGGGGAAAGCGCCAGGCCGGCCTGCTCGGCGGTGTATCCGAGCAGAGTCTGGGTGAAAAGCGGCAGCAGAAGGGTGCTGCCCAGCAAGGCAAAGCCCAACACGAACATCAGCATGTTGGCGGAGGCAAAGGTTCGTTCGCGGAACAAGTGCAGGTCGATGACCGGATCTTTCTGCCGCCACTCCCAAAAAACGACGAACAGCAGTGAAGCTACGGAGATCACGGTAAGGGCGAGAATAAAGTGGGATTCGAACCAGTCGTCGCGCTGGCCCTTATCCAGAACGACTTGCAGAGTGCCCAGACCCAGGGCCACGAAGCTGAGTCCAACATAGTCCACCTTGAGGTCGGACATTTTTCTGCGCTTGAAGTAAGGCGGGTCCTGGATCAGGCGCGAGGTGAGCATCAGGGACAAAATGCCGACGGGAATGTTGATGAAGAAAATCCAGCGCCAGGTGTAGTTGTCGGTGATCCACCCACCCAGGGTGGGGCCGATGGCCGGCGCCATGACCACAGCGACTCCATAGACGGCAAAGGCCATGCCACGTTTCGCGGGCGGAAAGGTATCCGCCAGAATGGCTTGTTCGCTCGGCTGCAGCCCGCCTCCGCCAGCGCCCTGCACCACGCGAAAGAAAATCAGCATGGCCAGGTTCGGCGCGAGGCCGCACAGGAATGAACTGACGGTGAAAAGCGCGACGCAGCTCATGTAGAAGCGCTTGCGTCCGATGATGGAAGAGAGCCAGCCGCTGAGCGGCAATACGATGGCGTTGGAAACGAGGTAGGAGGTCAGGATCCAGGTGCTCTCGTCGGTTCCGGCGGAGAGATTGCCCGCAATGTGGGGCAAGGCCACATTGGCGATGCTGGTGTCCAGCACTTCCATGAAAGTAGCTAGAGTGACGGCCAGAGCAATGATCCAGGGATTGACTGCCGGATGCCATTCCTCGGCTCCGGCGCCATCCATGGTGATGGCGGCCGTACTCACGGGATCCAGACCTTGGGCTCTACGGACATTCCCGGCCGCAGAACGTGCTCTTTGGTTTCACCGGGATCGAAGGTGATCTTTACCGGTACCCGCTGCACAACTTTTACATAGTTCCCGGTGGCATTCTCGGGTGGCAGCAAGCTGCTGATGGCGCCGCTCGCGCCCGAGATACTTTGCACGTGTCCTTTGTAGTCTTTGCCAGTGGCGTCGACGGTAATCGTGACTTGCTGTCCGACCTTCATTTGCCGGAGCTGAGTCTCCTTGAAATTGGCGGTTACCCAGATGTCGTCCAGGTCGATGACTTTCATGAGTTCCTGGCCGACCTGAACGTTCTGCCCTACTTCGACGGTGCGGTTGGTCACGATGCCGTTCACGGGCGAAACGATCACGGTGTACTGCAAGTTCAGTTGAGCCTGTTCGAGGTCGGCTTTCTTGCGTTGCGCGATGGCTTCGGCGGATTGCGCGCGGGAACGAATGGCCGCCACCTGCTGAGGAGCCGTATTGGCGCTTCGCAAGTTGGCTTCCGCCTGCGCCAGCCTAGCCTGAGCCTGCCGGACCTGCTGCTCGGCGGCAGAGGCGGAGGCGCGTGTGGCGTCGACGGTAGAGGCATTCCAACGCGCGTTGGCTATCGCCTGGTCATACTGCTGTTGCGAGATCTCCTGCTTATCGATCAACTGCTTGTATCGTTCCAGGTCGTTTTGCGCCTTGACGCTGTTGGCCTCTGCGGCTTGTAGCTGCGACTTCGCGGCGTCAAACTGCTGCCGGGCGGCGGAAATTCCGGCGTGGGCGCTCTCTACATCCGCCTGCGCGGCGCTCATCTGACTGCCGGTGCTCACGGAGGTGATGGGGACATTAACCTGTATGGCCTGCGCTGTCGCAAAGGCGTCGGCATAATCGGCTTTGGCCTTGTCTATTGCCACTTCGTAGTCTTTGGGATCGATCTCCACCAGCGGCGTGCCAGCCTGGACATATTGATTGTCGTTAACCAACAGCTTCTGTACGTGGCCGGAAACGCGGGCGCTCACCGGGTTCAGATGGCCGTCAATCTGCGCGTCGTCAGTGGATTCGTAGCTGGCCAGATAGCGCCACAGAAAGAGGACGGCGACGGCCAGCGCAATACCGCCCAGTATCAAGACGATGCGCAGACGTGGGCTGCGCTGGCGGAACTGCCGCCAACGCAAGTCTCTTTCGGAAGCCGGCAAAGGCGGCGGAGAGGCTTCCACTCTGGCTTCGGGCGTCGCGGTAGCGGTTTCGCGATTCGGTTCCATAGTTACTTGCTTTCCAGGTATCGTTTGACACCTTCTTCAGCGTAGCCCATCGCTCTCACCAGGGAGAGCTTGGCCACGTTGTGAGAGTAGAGACTGGAAATGTAATTCTCGTGAGCGGAGGCTACGGCCTCCTGGGCTTGAATTACCTCCAGATTGTCGGTCACTCCAGCGGTGAAACGATCACGGGCCTGGGTGAGAGTCAGCTCTGCCAGATCGACCGAGCTGCGGGCAACTTCGACCTGGGCGGCAGCGGCGTTCAAGTCAAGCAGAGCGGTACGAACTTCGTAGTCGATGCGGCCGCGCAGATCCTCGAGCTGGGAGGTGGTTTGGCGCAAGGTGGCTTCGGCCTGCAGGACGTCGGCGCGGGCCTTGCCGCCTTGGAAAATCGGAATGCGCAGGGTTCCGGCGGCTTGAAAGGTTTCGTGAGAATTGTTCGGAGTGACGCCGATGTCGCCGAAATTAGTGGCGAGATCGAGGCTGGGGTAGTGTTCGGCGGTGGCTGCCCGGCGGAAACGCTGGGCGGCACGAACCTGTTGCACGGCGGCTTGATAGTCGGAGCGCGAGGCGTAGGCGCGGTTCAGGCTTTCTTCCAACCCTAGCGTCGCGAAGGGCTCGTATGGGGCTTTGGAGGTGAGGAGGAATTCCTGCCCGGGCGGCAAGCCGATGGTGCGCGCGAAAGCTAGCCGTTGTTTGGCGTAGTCGTTGCGCACGGCGATTAGCTGCTGCTGCCGGGTTTGCAGTTCGACTTGCGCGCGCAGGGCGTCGATGGCGGGAATCACTCCCGCTTTCTGCTGGTCGGCGGCTTTGTCGTATAGCGCCTGCGCAGTTTGGGTTTGCGCCTCGGCAGTCTCGACTCGGGCTGCTTGAGAGATCGCCAGCAGGTAGGCGTTGCCCACGGCCAGCACGACCAGGTCGCGCGCATCCTTGTATTGGTATTGGGCGGCACGCACGTTAGCGGCGGCACCCTGCTCACGCCGGATGGCGTGCAGATCGAACACCGACTGCGTCAGGGATAAACGTGCATCAAAGAAACCAAACGGTCCGACGATGGTGGGGAAGCCGGGGAAGCGGAGTCCCTGTGCCTGCAGGTTGACCTGGGCGACATTCGCGCTGATCGCGCCACTCAGGTTCGGGAGCAGATTGCTGAGTTCTTTCCAGCGCTGGCCGCGCGCCGCCAATGTGCTGTCACTCTGCAACAGCAAGCCAAGATTGTTGCGCAGCCCGCGGTCGATGGCGTCTTTGAAAGAAAGCGGCAGAACCTCGGGTGTGGCCTTGCCTTCAGCGACGCTACCGCTGAAGGGGCCCTGAGTGAGATTCTGGACGGAGCTGCCGGTCACCAAGGGCGATGGCGCAGAATCACTCTCTCCACGGGTGGCCTGAGCCTGTGCCGTTCCGGAAAGGAGCAGCCCAAGAAGGAGGCAACGCGCCGCGGTCTTGGCGGCGGCGAGGCTGGTTTCAGGCAAATTATTGTCGTCCGGCGACTTAGTCATCTGCGGAAGTATTTCACATCTACCTTCATATCAACGACGGCAGTCCCTGGCCAACTTTGCAAAACTATATCGATTCTGCCGGAGCCCCTCTAGATGCAGAGGATTCGGTGCGCGCCGCCCGCGCCAACAGCGAAGCGCCAAGACATCACGCTAAGCCCGGATTCGCCCGAGCAGGTTCCAGGCCCCCTAGTTCCCGGCTTTTGCATCTAACCGCCAAGAAAGTTCAGCCACACGGAGGACCGCTTGAGAAAGCTTATTCTACCTTCGATTTTATCGGCGTTTCTTATGGGCAGCTTAGCACTAGGGCAGCAGCAAAAAGGCGACTTAGCGTTCGGATTGGGATCGCTGATCGCGCCTTCGAGCGCCAGTGCGACGGGTAACTACGCGCCCCAAACGATTGGGGGCGGGCTCTACCCCAGTTTCAGCGTTGACTTTCTTTTACATCACGCGCTGGGGGTGCAGGGCGAAATGTCGTGGCGGGCGAGCCGCAACTTGTATGAAGGTTATGAGCCATTCCGACCTATCTTTTACGATATCAATGGAATCTATGCGCCGCGCATTGGGAAGCGGCTGGGCTTTGAGGCGATGGCAGGGATCGGCGCTGCCAGCATTCGTTTCTATCCCGGCACCTATAACTGCAACTTCCTGGGATGTACGACTTACGTGAGCTCGAATCACTTTCTCGGCCACATTGGCGGCGGGGTGAAGTTTTATGTATGGGGCAACTTTTTTATACGCCCTGAGGCACACCTGTACCTGATTCACAACAACAATGAGTTTAGTTCGGGACGCGCGGGGCGGGTGGGAGCGTCGATTGGGTATTCGTTCTAGCCCCATTTTGTCTTCTCCGAGCGAAGCGAGGAATCTGCTTTTTGCTGGGGCCCGCAAAGGAGATTCCTCGCGCCAAAAACCGGCGCCCGGAACGACAAGACATTTGGCTAAACGGTGTCACAATACGCAATTCTCAATGCGTCGAGACGCCAGGGATGTATTCAGGGCGATAGCGCAGCCGGACAGATTTGTATTGCTTCCTGGCGCCGCCGGCAAATTCCACTTTCAGCTTGTGCCTCTTGCCGTCCAGAGCAGGAGGCTTGAAGCCTAGCTGGTAGCGGAAGTGGAGTTGCTGCAGAATGGCCTGTAAGGTGGCGGCATATTGGGAGGGCGGCACAGAAAAGTACTCTCCCCCTGTCTCCCTGGCCATGTAGTGAAGAATCGCTCTTTGCTCCCCGAAGAATCGGCCGAGGGGAGGATTCATTGCAGCCGCATCTTTGATTCCGAACACAATTCCTGAAGTTTCCAGAAAGTCGTCCACCAGGCTGTCGATCTCGCTCGTGGGCATCCCGGTGTCATCGGTATGGAGAAAAAACAGCACGGGCAGCGGCTGTGGGTTGGCGTGATGGGCGTCGTCAATGATTAGGCGAACCAGTCGCTGTAGCGTTAGTTCGCCGACGCGCATCTGCGTATCTGGCGGCGCCTGGTACGCGATCGGCTGAAGAACTTGCGTGAGGTTGCCGATTACGGCGTCCCGGTCTGGCGTGGGGCGCAGATCAACTTGCGCCGTGCCCTCATCGCACCAATGGGCGACTCCTGCGGTATCGTCCTTGCCTAGGTCATTTAGCGCGGGGCGAAACAGCGCTTCTTTTCCAGAGAACCAACCTGACGCCCGCTCTCCTCTGAGGCCCTTGTTGCCTTCGTTACAAATCACCACAAACCACAAAGCCAGCGGTCGCGTACTTAAGGTTGCGCCGCTATCAAAAGTGGCTATGGGGACTTCATGGCCGTTATCTGAGATGCGGAAATCTTCGCGCTTGAGGGTTGTCACGGGGAGCCCGGTTTTCAGATTCAACGCGAGGACATCCACCAATACCAGCGAGGTGGAGGCGCGGAAAGTTGGCGCTTCTTGGGGGCAGGCGGCTGGCGAGAAACTGAGGATGGCGACGAACGCTATGCGGCACAACGTTGGCATGGACGGGAATTCTAGCCTAGGGAAGCCCTGATTAAGTGCATGACACAAACTGTAAACCACAGGGCGGCACAGGGAAGCACAGGGGAACACAAATGTTTGATAGTCTCCTTAGCGTGATTGGGTCTTGGTTGTTGGACTTTCGTTGTGCACTCTGCCCTAGCAGCGGCCTTTGCGATTGGCGGGATAAAAAGATATTAAATCGCGGAGGCCGCTGAGGAACGCCGCAAAGTGCGCGGAGAAAATCAGATGGGGCCAACGATGCCGGCTAGCTAGGTGAGGTAATATCTTTATCTTTCGAAGTACAGGAGGTTTGGTGCCGGCAACGTTTGGATCGCGAGGAATGAGATTAAACGAGAGTCACTCAACTTTTGTTTCTCTCCTGGCCGGGCTGCTGTTGGCGTTCATGGCCGTACTGGCGGGCGGGGCGGCGCTGCGCGAGAGTGTCACCATCGACGAAGTGGCCCACATCGGCGCCGGCCTGAGTTATCTGCAGAAATTCGATTTGCGATTGAATGAGGAGCATCCGCCGTTGGCCAAGATGCTGGCCGCGTTGCCGCTAGTTTTGCGGGGGACGCGAGCCGATTATTCGGATGTCTCGTGGACGGCGAGCCGGAAGTTTCTGCCTCACGCTTACCTGGGTCAGTGGGTTTTTGGACAGTGGGTGCTGACGCACTGGAACGATCCTGCAAAGACATTGGCCTGGGCGCGGCTTCCCATGTTGCTTCTGACCCTGGCGCTGGGCTGGACTGTCTTTGTTTATGCGCGGCGTCTGGGCGGCGATTGGGCGGGACTGCTTTGCCTCACTGTTTACGTGAGCACGCCATTGTTCCTGACCTTCGGCCCGCTGGTGCTCACCGATCTGGCCATTACTTTTTTTTCCATCCTGACTCTGTGGTCATTCGCCGAAGTGTGGCAGGAGCCGAACCGCCGGAAGGTGTGGCTATTTGCATTGTGTCTGGCTTGCGCGTTGCTCTCCAAGTTCTCCGCCGGAATTTTGTTCTTTGCGTTTGGTCTGTTCGCCCTGAGCACGCGATGGCGTCCCATCCCTGGTCAGCCCAGGACGAAGCCCGAGGCTCGCAGTTGGCGGCGGCGGCGCTGGGTTGCGACTCTTAAAGGCGTCGCGGCGGCGGCTCTGATCGTCTACGTGGTCTACTTTGTTTTCTCCTGGAATCAGACCAGCGACGTACTCTATCTTCTCGGGCATGGCCCAGCGTGGGTGCCGGTTCGCCGCGTGCTGATGCCTCCCTGGCTCTATTTGAGGGGAATCCTGATGCTGGCAGGCTTCTTCATCCGGCCAACCTTCATTCTCGGCCAGCGATATCCGCACGGGGTCTGGTTCTACTTTCCGGTGCTGTTTATCCTGAAGTCTCCCCTGGGATTTCTGGGACTATTGGCAACGGCTCTGGGAGTTGCGCTCACTCGCAGGCGCAAGGGTCACGAAACACTAGCGGCGATTCCGGTCGAAAAGCAAGCGCACTGGCGAGTGTTGTGGGTTTCGCTGGCGGTGTTTGTGCTGGCTTCGATGGGGAGTCATTTTGACGTCAGCTTTCGACATTTCTCCATTCCGGTGGCGCTGGCGATTCTCCTGCTGGCCCCTTTGCCTCGTATGTTGCGAGGGCTGGGCGAGTGGTCTCCGCTGGCAGGGCGGGTGGTGACCGGCCTGACGGCTTTGATGGCGGTTAGCTGCCTTTTCACCGCAGTGCGCACGTATCCGCATTACTTCCCCTACTTCAATGCACTGGGGCTCGGGCGGCCGGCATACTTTCTGGCCAGCGATTCCAATGTTGACTGGAACCAGTCGCTGCCGGAGGTCAAACGTTTTGCCGATCAGCGGGGATTGAAAAATCTGGAGATCGATACCTACGGGTTCAGCGATCTTTCCAGCGTCGTTCCCGGAAGCCAACTGTGGAATTGCCAGCGGCCTGTGTCGGCGGATCAGGGGCAATGGGTGGTGGTCTCCGCCGACATGATTCTCGATAGTCACAATTGCGGCTGGCTGTTGCAGTATCCGCATGAAAAGCTGGCGGCCGGCAGTATGTATGCGTTTCAGTTGCCGGCAGTGATTCCGGCGGCAGGGATGCCGGGTGGGCCTCCGCCGGCCTCGGCGCGGCGCGAATTTGTCGGATTTCCTATCGACATGCGGGTGATGTTTCTGGATATTATTCGGAATCCCGAAAAGCTTCTGCCAACAGCGGCGAATATGGAAGCTCAGATGGAAGCTGCACAAAAAGAGGCGCAGGCGAAACGTTCGAAACCCTAGCCTGGATTATTCATAACTGTCAGGGAATTTGGGAAGGGCACGGCTGAAAGAGGTTGCGGAAAAACTCCTTCTGACTGCTTTGGACGACTCTCAGGCGTTGAAGCGGGTATGTCTTTTCGACGGCTTAGTGGCACGAGTGAAACTCGTGCCCTTCCCAATTCGCTCAACTTCGGAGTTTTTCCGCAGCCTCTGAAAGCCGTGCCCTTGCCAAATCATTCCTCAATTGGACAGGCGCAATCGGGTGAACTGCGGTTCTGGCGCCGCGGAAAAAGCTGCATCTCGTTCCCGAGCAACTGAATCATATTAGGAGTCGATTTGGGGCGTGGTCCCGGGGACGAGTGTCTCTTGGAGTGCGGGTGGTGTTTTGACGTTAGCCGCTAAGTTGTATGTCTTAGCATCTGGGTTGACTGCGCGGGGATGACCGCCCCAGCCACCGAACCCCGAGGAAACTATGTGGATTGTTCGACTCGCTCTAAGGCGGCCTTATACCTTCGTTGTACTTGCGCTGCTGCTGCTGATTCTCGGGCCGCTGGTCATCTTCACGACGCCCACCGACATTTTCCCGAATATCGATATTCCTGTCGTCAGCATCATTTGGAACTACCGCGGCCTCGATGCGCAGGAAATGTCGAACCGCATCGTCTTCCAGACCGAACGCGCCCTGACCACGCTGGTCGATGACATCCAGCACATCGAGTCGCAGTCGCTGAACGGGATCGCGATAGTAAAGGTATTTCTTCCAGCCACATGCGGACATCAACAAGGCCATTGCGCAAGTCACCGCCATCTCCCAGACCCAGCTGCGGCAATTGCCTCCGGGCACCACTCCGCCGCTGGTCATTACCTACAGCGCCTCCAGCGTTCCCATTATTCAGTTGGCGCTTTCGGGCAAGACGCTTTCCGAGCAACAACTGTTTGATCTCGGCCTGAACTTCATGCGCACCCGTCTGATCACGGTGCCGGGCGCGTCGATTCCGTATCCCTATGGCGGCAAGCAGCGGCAGGTGCAGGTGGACCTGGACACCGCCGCGCTGCAGTCAAAGGGCCTCTCGCCGGTGGACGTGGTGAACGCGATCAGCGTGCAGAACCTGATTCTTCCTTCCGGCACCTCGAAGATCGGCGCCTTTGAATACGACGTCGACATCAACGGCAGTCCCAAGACGGTCGAGGAATTGAATCAACTTCCCATCAAGACGGTCGGCAACACCACGATCTACATCCGCGATGTGGCTTACGTGCGCGATGGCTTTCCGCCGCAGACCAATATCGTGCGCGTCAACGGGCAACGGTCGAGTCTGCTCACGGTTCTGAAGGCGGGCAATGCTTCGACCCTGGATGTGATCTCCGGCATCAAGGCCATGCTGCCGCAGATTGCTGGCGGGACTGCCGCCCGAGTTGCAGATTCATCCCCTGGCCGATCAATCCCTCTTCGTTCGCGCCTCGATCGACGGGGTGGTCAAGGAAGCGACCATTGCGGCCTGCCTTACCGGGCTGATGATTCTGCTCTTTCTGGGGAACTGGCGCAGCACCGTCATCATCGCGGTCTCCATTCCGCTCTCGATTCTGACTTCGATCATCGTGCTGAGCGCGCTGGGCGAGACCATCAACATCATGACCCTGGGTGGACTGGCGCTGGCAGTCGGCATTCTGGTGGACGACGCCACCGTCGAAATCGAGAACATCAACCGCAATCTCGCCATGGGAAAGGAAGTCGAGCACGCCATTCTGGACGGCGCGCAGCAGATCGCGGTGCCGGCATTCGTCTCGACCCTCGCCATCTGCATCGTGTTTGTGCCGATGTTCTTCCTGGGCGGCGTGGCGCGATATCTGTTTGTGCCGCTGGCGGAAGCGGTGGTGTTTGCCATGCTGGCGTCCTATCTGCTTTCGCGGACGCTGGTGCCCACCATGGCGAAGTACCTGCTGCGCGGACATGAACCGGAAGGTGAGCATCCGCCCGACCGCAGCCGCAATCCGCTGGTGCGCATGCAAGTTCGCTTTGAAGAGGGCTTCGAACGTTTCCGCGAGCGCTATCACGGGTGGCTGGAACGATGCCTCCAGCATCGCGCGCATTTTTCTGATGGGTTTTCTCGCGGTCTGCATGGTTTCTGTCGTCTGCCTAGTTCCGTGGCTGGGCCGGGATTTCTTTCCCGGCGGTCGATGCCGGCCAGTTCAAGCTGCACGTGCGGGCGCGCACCGGAACCCGCATCGAGGAGACGGCGCGGCTTTGCGATCTGGTGGAGCAATCCATTCGGCAGAGATTCCGCCCGAAGATATGGGCAACTCATCGACAACATCGGCCTGCCCTACAGCGGCATCAATCTTTCGTACAGCAACTCCGCGCCGATCGGATCTGCCGATGCCGACATTCTGGTCAGCCTTAACCCGGCCACCGGCCCACGGCAAAATACGTTCACGATCTGCGCCTGCGACTGCCGCAGGAGTTTCCCGGCGTGACTTTTTCGTTTCTGCCGGCCGATATCGTGAGCCAGATTCTGAACTTCGGTCTGCCCGCGCCGATCGACATCCAGATCGTGGGCTACAACATCGAAGGCAACCGCGAATTTGCCGACAAGTTGCTGGCGGAGGTGCGGCAAGTTCCGGGCACCGTCGATCTACATATTCAACAGCCCTTTGACGAGCCTTATCTGCACATCAACGTCGATCGCACCAAGGCGCAATTGGTCGGCTTTACGCAGCGCGACGTTGCCACCAACCTGCTGATTTCGCTCAGCGGCAGTTTTCAGACGACGCCGGAGTTCTGGCTCAATCCCAAAACCGGCGTGAGTTACGCGATCGCTACGCAAACCCCGCAGTACCAGCTTGATTCTCTGCAGGATCTGGAAAACATTCCGGTCACGGGGCCGGCTGGAGGCGCGGCCGGAAATCCTGGCCAGCCTGGCTTCCATCCAGCGAGGCGCGGGAATGGCCCTGGTGTCGCACTACGACATTCAGCCTCTGCTCGATATTTACGGCTCGGTCCAGGGACGCGACCTGGGTGGCGTGGCGACCGACATAAAACAAATTGTGAGCGAACACGAGAAAGAACTTGCCGCGCGGGTCACAAGTGATCGTTCGCGGCCAGATTCAGACCATGCACTCGGCGTATGTCGGCATTGCTGGGCGGGCTGGTCTTTTCCATCGTTCTGGTGTACCTGCTGATCGTAGTGAACTTTCAGTCGTGGCTGGATCCCTTCATCATCATTTCGGCGCTGCCTGCGTCTCTGGCGGGCATTGTCGTGGTTCCTGTTTGTTACCCGTACGACCATCAGTGTGCCGGCGCTGATCGGCTCTATCATGTGCGTGGGCGTGGGCACCGCCAACAGCATTCTGGTGGTGAGCTTTCGCCAAGGAACAGATGGCTGAGGGCAAGGACGCGGTGGCGGCCGCGCTGCAGGCTGGGTTTACCCGCTTCCGGCCAGTGCTGATGACCGCCCTGGCAATGATCATCGGCATGGTGCCGATGGCGCTGGGCCTCGGCGAAGGCGGCGAGCAGAACGCACCGCTGGGCCGCGCGGTAATCGGGGGCCTTTTACTCGCCACCGTAGCCACATTGTTTTTCGTTCCGGTGTTTTTCAGCGTGATGCATGGGCGGCGCAGCCGCTTTGCAATGGACCGTCCCAAGCATTGAAGTTTCGTCTGGAGGAGTATCCATGAGGGTCGAACAAGAGTTTGAGCCAGTGAAGTCTTCCGCAGTTCGTTCTTCGGAACCGGCGCCGGAGCGTCCCCGGCGCGGCTGGCTGTGGGCTCTGCTTGCGTTCGTTGCCCTTGCCGCGGTCGTCATCTCGGGTGTGCTGCCGCGAATCCAGGCGCGCGCGGCTCTGAAGAAAGAAACCCAGGAGATGGCGATTCCCACCGTTGCCGTGGTCCATCCCAAGCGTTCGGCGCCGGCCCAGGAAATCGTTTTACCGGCGAATGTGCAGGCGTATCATCGATGCTCCCATCTATGCCCGCACCAACGGCTATTTGCGAAAGTGGTATGTGGACATCGGCGCGCATGTGAAAGCGGGGCAGTTGCTGGCCGAAATCGAAACTCCCGAGGTTGATCAGCAACTGCGGCAGGCGCGCGCCGATCTGGCGACCGCGGAGGCCAATGTTCATCTCGCGGAAATTACTGCCGAGCGCTACGCCGGCCTGCTAAAGACCGATTCGGTTTCCAAGCAGGACGCCGACAACGCCGAGAGCGACTTTGCCGCCAAGAAAGCGACGGTGCAATCCAGTGAAGCCAATGTCAAGCGCCTGGAAGATCTGCAATCGTTCGAAAAAGTTTATGCGCCGTTTGCCGGAGTAATTACAGCTCGCAATACCGACGTCGGCGCGCTGATCGATCCGGGCAGCAGCGGCGGCACACGGACGGAGCTGTTTCATATTTCGCAGCCCGGCAAACTGCGCGTCTACGTTAACGTTCCAGAAGCCTATTCGCAGGCCGCCAAGCCCGGCCTCACCGCCGACCTGACGCTGGCGGAATTTCCCGGTCGGCGTTTCCAGGGCACGCTGGTTCGTACGGCGAATGCCATCGATGCCTTGTCGCGAACGCTGCTGGTGGAAATTTCGGTGAACAATCCGACCGGCGAACTTCTTACCGGTGCGTACGCGGAAGTGCATTTGAAGTTGCCGTCGCCGCAGTCCACTCTGATCCTGCCGGTGAACGCGCTGATGTTTCGCTCCGAAGGATTGCGCGTGGTGGTGGTCAATAACGGGCAAACCGAGCTGCGGCCGATCACCATTGGCCGCGATTTTGGCTCCGAAGTCGAAGTGATCGCGGGCTTGACCGGCGATGAAGCGGTGGTGGTCAATCCTCCGGATTCGATCGAAACCGGACAGCAGGTGCGCATCGCCGGTCAAACTGCCGGAGGAGGAACTCAGCAGTGAATCGGCCTGCCCACAGGAAACCGGTTCAAATGGCAACGGTGCTGGCTGCTTTGTCGCTGCTAGCAGGCTGTGCCGTCGGTCCGCACTACTCGCGGCCTTCCGCGCCGGTTCCGCCGGCCTATCGGGAAACCCCGGAGAATTGGAAGCTGGCTCAACCCGCGGATCAGGCCCTGCGTGGCAAATGGTGGGAAATCTATCAGGATGCGGAACTAAACGCGCTCGAAGAGAAAGTCAACGTTTCCAACCAAAGCCTGAAGGCTGCACAGGCCCAGTTTGCGCAGGCACGGGCTTTGGTGCGGCAGTACCGCGCGGATTATTATCCGACGGTCTCGACCAGTCCCTCCGTCTCGCAAAACCGGATTTCCGAGAACCGGCCGCTGCGCGCGGCTACATCGACGACGACGAGCTATACCGACCTGATTCTTCCTTTGGATGTCTCTTACGAACCCGACCTTTGGGGGCGTGTGCGCCATACAGTGGAAGCCGCGCGCTCGAGCGCGCAGGCCAGTGCGGCAGATTTAGAGTCTCTCAGCCTGAGTCTGCATGCTGAGCTGGCAATCGATTATTTTCAGGCGCGCACGCTGGACGCGGAGACGCAACTGCTCAACTCCACAGTGGCGGCGTATGAAAAAGCGCTGCAGCTTACGCAAAACCGCTATCAGGGCGGCATTGCCTCGCAGGTGGATGTGGCGCAGGCGCAGACTCAGCTAGAGACCACGCGCGCCCAGGCGATTGATCTCAGTGCGCAGCGCGCGGTGTACGAACACGCCATTGCCACGCTGACCGGCGAGCCGGCTTCGAATTATGCGCTGCCGCCGCTGGCGTTGAATGCCATTCCTCCAGCGACGCCGCCCGGCGTGCCTTCCGATTTGCTGGAGCGCCGTCCCGACATTGCGGCCGCCGAGCGCCGAATCGCCGCGGCCAACGCGCAAATCGGCGTGGCTCGAGCCGCTTATTTCCCCGCATTGAGCCTGAACGCCGACGGCGGATTCGAGAGCACCAGCATTACCAACTGGCTTTCCGGACCCAGCGGGTTTGCGGCGGCGGGAATTGGCGCTCTGGAAACTCTATTCGACGCCGGGCGCCGCCGCGCGATTTCCGACCAGGCCGCAGCCGCTTACGATCAGTCGGTGGCGAACTATCGTCAAAACGTGCTGACGGCTTTTCAGGAAGTAGAGGACAATCTCGCCGCGCTACGCATCCTCGAGCAGGAAGCGCAGACGCAGAGTGCCGCCGTTGCAGCCGCCGAGCATTCTCTCACGCTCTCCAACAACCGGTATCGCGGCGGAGTGGCAACTTATCTGGAAGTGATCACGGCGCAGAGTTCGGCGTTGTCCGACGAGCGGACGGCGGTAGAAATTTCCGGCCGGCGCATGGTGGACAGCGTTCTGCTAGTCAAGGCGCTGGGCGGCGGTTGGAACGTGGCCAGCCTGCCGACGGCGCAGAGCGCGCGATTGCCCTGACCTAGGCGCCTACCCGCAATCCTTCATACATACAAACGTTGTGTTTGTCTACATCGTGTTGATTATACAGGTAGATAGCTGGCACGAAGATGCCGACTCAGAGGCAAATGAAGATTCTTCATTTGGTCGAAAATGGGCCGTTTGCAGGGCGCACGGGCAGGGCTGCTTTTAAATGAGTCGATTGCCAGTCCAACGCGCAGCTCATCATTTTGCACGAAGTTCCGATTCGATTTGACCTTCCACGAAGTTAGGATTCGATTTGGGCCTGAGAATAGCTACGTTCGGGTACGGCCCCACAGCGGACTACAGTCTCTCCTGTGCATCGGCTACCCTGCCAACAGTGCAATAAAAACCGAGGGCAGGGAAATTCTAGCATTTCGGAGTTCAGGTCCTTTGACGGGGACACCCTGCCCTTCTGTGACATTGCGTATTTTCAGGCAACCGAATAAGCTTTGGAAGTCCCGGCAGGAATCGAACCTGCATCCTCGGTACGTGCAATTGGCCCTCCCGGCGAAGAGACAGGCAATCTCCGAGCGCCCTATCCATTGGACGACGGGACCACAAGTTACTACCGTAACGAGTCTAGCAAGAAATCCGTCTGGCTCTAGCTGCCAGAAGTACATCGGCGCTAGTCTCGCAGCCATGCCCTTCTAGTTTTTTGGCCGCTCTTTCCGAAAACAGGCTTCAGTGTGAAATCGGAACTCGGAAGTGTCAATCCCCCCCCGCCCCACCCATTTGGACACTTCCAAATGAATACTTTCAAAAAGCGCTGTCCGTTGGAACGACCGGACTGCCAAAGCCGTTTCCTAAATCGGCTTCAGGATTGCAATCGGAACTCCGCGGCTGGAACGGCCAAAAGTGCACGCTTAGTTCAACGTTACGCCCACCCCCTGTGAAAAAGTGTTACGGAGAGGCGTGTTTTACTTGTTTATTTTCGCTTTGATTTCGGGTTAAGCGCGTGACAGCAGACTGACCCGCTCATGCACGGCCTGTAGGTCCGTGGTCACAAGGTTCGCATAGCGCCGGACCATCTCCAAGCTGGAATGCCCGAGCACCTTTTGCAGGTGGAACACGGACCCGCCCCGCCGCACATAGTTAACCGCAAAAGTGTGCCTGAAACTGTGTAGCGTGCGCGCGGGCGGTTCAAAGCCCAGCCGTCTACACAGACGTTTTACGTCGCGCAGCATTACGCGCCGGCCGAGCTTCGTTTCTGTGCGGCTGGCCAGTAGCAGCGCGCCGGGCCTTCGATAGTCGGCAATGAATCGAAACAGGGCCTTCCTGAGCACGAATGAGAACGGAACGAGTCGCTGCTTGCGCCCTTTGCCGTCAAGGGTCAACAGCATGTTGTCGAAGTCCACATCCGACACGCGGAGCGTAAGCGCCTCAGTGATCCGGCATCCCGTGTCGAGCAAGATGAGCACGAGCAGATTCAGCCGGCACGCGTAGAATCCCTTCGCTTTCCAATTCACGAGTAGAGCGACCTGGGCCGCGGTGAATGTGGGCATGACAAGCTGCGGCTCTTTCAGGCGCGGTATCTTGAGCGCGCTTCCATCGGCGCTCCGCGCTCCGCTCCATCGCAGATAAGCGTTGATGCAGCGGAGCCGGCTATTGCAGCCTGTGGCCTTGAGGCCCCGTTCACGCATCCGCACAATAGCCTCGTTCAATTCCTCTCGGGAAGGCGTGTCAGAGGGCAGCCATTGCAGGCTGTGTCTGTACCAGTCAAGTGTTGCCGGTGAGACGTTCGCTAAGTATTGGCGTTCGCGGATGAACTGCTCAAAGCGTGGCAGCACGGCATTCCTCCGTGACCCAAGGCAAGGGGTCAATGAACGGAGGAAAATCACGTATGTTGTTGATTGGTCGGGGCGCGCGGATTTGAACCGCGGACCCCCTGCGCCCAAGGCAGGTGCGCTACCAGGCTGCGCTACGCCCCGACTAGAAAAGCTCTACTGATTCTAAATCACTTCTCGGAACCGAACCACCGATGGGACCTGAACTAGTGCCCCATTTGCTGTGCAACTGTGTCAAAACTGTGTCAAAACCCCTCAGTTGACTCTCGCTGTGTCATAACTGATGGTCCCTGCGCTGCCCTGATCCATGTTCTGCTCGTTCGCATGGCGATTGAGCTTGACCAAAGCCTCGCGTTTCATTTGCAGTTTCATCTGGGAATACTTCTTGAAGACCTTTGCGTCGCCCTGCCGCAGCAACTGCGTCACCCACTCGTCGGCAACGCCGCCGGCACTGAGCCGCGTCGCGTAGGTGGAGCGCAGATCGTAGATGCGGAAGTACGGGACCTTGGCGCGCCGCAAGGTGGCGCTCCAGACGGTCTTCAAAGTTCTCTGGTGCCCGCTCGGGTTCTCGTCACTCGGAAACAGATACGGACTGCACGGAGAAAGACGTAGTTGGTCGCGCAACGCTTCGACTGCGATGGGCGTCAGCGGCACTTCCGCCACTCCGTTCGGTGTTTTGGAATCGGGAATCCAAACCACCGCGTTCTCCAAGTTCCTTCTTCATGGGCATAAGCTCCTTGTACACGCGCAGCCCCGTCTCGGCAATGATCCGCACGATGTTGCGCAGGTATTCCGGAGCATGAATTTCAATTTTCCGCTATTCCGACCACGTCAGGTAGTGCGGGCGGAACAGACCTTTTACAGCGACCGGGAACTCCACCCCCGCACAGGGATTGGAGGGCAACAATTTCTTCCGCACGGCAACGTTCAACATTCGCCGCAGTACTCGCAGTTCCTGGTGTACCGTCGCGGGCTTGAGTAGCCCGCGCTCGATGAAGCCAGCGGTTGTTTTGATACACACGCGGTCCCGAAGCCGCTTGCGCAAGTACAACTCAATTTCATCAGCCGTGAGATCGGCCAACTTGCAGCCTGCAAACGCTCTTTTCAGATGCTTGCTGGCTCGCATGTTGGCGTCGTGAGTCTTGGCAGCGCGTATGGGTGGCTTGGAATAGTTTTCCAGGAAAAAATTCACCCACCGTTCGAACCCCATCTGCTCGCCTTTCCGCACAATCTCGAGTACGCGATTGTCGCGGGCGCCGAGCCGCTCTCGGAGTTTCCGGTTTGCTTCCTGCCAGTCCTCGGTGAAGGTTGATTCCCGGATGCGCTTTCCCTCGCGGTCTGGATAGCACATCCAAAGAACTTTTGTGCCGGGCCGCCTGTAGACGATCCCGTCGTGCTTTCTTAGGTCTAGCCATCTCCCACCTCTTGTTTCAACGTCGCGCGAAATGGCACGAGATCCGCTCGCAGAAAGCGAATGTTTCGACCCATTGCGCGTAGGTGGGGAATTTGCTTTCGCTCCATCCAAAGATACACGGTCTGTGGACTCACGCCGTTCATAAGCTGGAATGCTCCTTGTGTCAAAACGCACTCCAGGAAAGAAAGCGAAATCTGCGGCGAGATGCGCGCCTGCTTTCTGGATTCGGAACCGCGAATTTCAGCGAAGAAGTGCAGTCAGGTTCACTACAAATCCGGCAATCAGTTGGCTTTGAGAACAAAGAACGGTGGCCTGTGAGAACACGAGCGCGTTGTGCGTGTTTGGTTCAGCGGCGACGGAACCGAACGAATACCGATTGCAATTTGGCTGGAACACCACGACAGTATTGCGAGATGCGCTAGGTGCCTGGTTCTTGCGGGTTTTTTCCGGCAAAGGCCCCGGGACCCCCTCAGCCACCCGTGCCGCGGGGGAATCCAAGCACGGGGTCTCCGAGGCCTTTCTTATAGTTCGCGCGAGGTGGCATGGTTTGTATCGCTTAGTGCGTCATACATGTTATGACCTGATCGCAGATCTGGCATTTGCCGGGCCGGATGTTGGTGAACTCCCGAATGCCATGTCCGACTTTTCGCCTTGTCCATTAGTAATGGACATGCCATAATACTGGACACTATGAAGCCGTTACCTTCCGTTGAGCCCTTTCTCGACCAGTTCCGGAGATTGCCTTTCGTTAAGGGCCTTGATTTTTCGATACCAAGCCGCAATGGCGATTCGGGCATCGACGGCGTTCTAAAGGTGCGCACGCAAGACGGAACCTACAATTTCCTGGTTGAGCAGAAGCGGTCCTATCTGGATCGAGGAATTCTCAATGCTCTGATCGCTCAATCCAAGCGGGGCGCAAAGAGCCGGCACGATCCCCTCCTTTTGCTGGCGCGGTTTATCCCAAAACCCTCCGCGGAACGATTGATCGAAGCGGGAGTGAACTTTCTGGATCAGGCCGGCAACATGCACCTGGTCCTCGGCCGAAAATACGAGCGCACCATTGTCGGAAACAGAGAGGACGTGGCTCCAAAGGATGGCCCACGCGTCAGTCCCGCGACCGCCCAACTGCTGTTCACCTTTGCCACCATCGAGCAGGCTGGAGCATGGCCCGTGCGTCAACTTGCGGAAGCCTCCGGACTGGGCAAAAGCAATGTCGCGAATGTTCGACAGCAATTAGTCGATCGAGGCCTCCTGAAGAAATCAGGCCGGGGCTTTGAGATCCGCGAACGAGGGCGCCTCCAGGAAGAACTCCTGAGAGGCTACGAATTTGCCCTGCGTCCAAAGCTTCTCATCGGGCGTTTTCGTTCTCCCCAAAACGATCTGGATGATACCATCGCGGAATTCAAGAAAGCCTTTCGAGAGATGTCGATTCGATGGTCAGTGACAGGTGGGCCGGCTGCATCTGCGCTCCAGAAGTTCTATCGAGGACTGGAGTTGCCCGTCTTCATCGACTCTTTTCCCGACCAACTGCGCCGTGGGTTGCGAATCATTCCCGACAAGAACGGGCCGGTTATTTTCTTGCGTTCCTTCGGAACAATCCCCTTTTGGCGGGATGCCGAACCCTTTCCACTTGCGCATCCCTGGTTGATCTATTCAGAATTGATGAATTCTTCTGATCCGCGGGCTCATGAGGCGGCAGAAGAACTCAAGCGGGAATTTCTTCCTTAAACGATGCCCGAACTTACGGAAAGCCAAATTGCCGATCTGCGCGCGCTGCATCAACACTGCCTGGCTCTTAGCGCAGACCTTGTAATCATCGGGGCAATCGCTTATCAGGTGCATTTTCCGAAAGAGAACCGTCACACCGGTGATATTGATTTTGCAGTGGCGCTGGATCTCGATGAATTTGCAGAATTGGAACGACGACTTTTGGCTAACAAGTGGATTCGCCTTGCCAACCGGGAACACAGATGGCGAAGCCCTCAGGGAACCATCCTTGACTTATTGCCGGCCGGACCAAAGCTGCGAGCGGCAAAACAGGTTACATGGCCGGCAAGCCAGTTCACCATGAGCCTTGTTGGATTTGACCATGTGTTTGCCACGAGCCAACAGATCCAATTCGCACCTGATCTCAGTTTGAAAGTGATCTCGTCCACTACGTTGATGCTTCTGAAAATCGTCGCTTTCATGGACGACCAACAGCGGCGGGCAAAGGACCTTGAGGACATACGTGGATTGCTTGTGGAATAGGAAGCCGATAGCGACCGTATCTTTTCAGACGTCGTTATTGATGCCGATCTCGAAGACTATGGGCTCGCACCGGCCTTTCTTATAGGCATGGATCTGAGGGCGATGTGTACGGACGAGGAAACAGCGATTGTTCATGCTTTCCTAGAGGCAATACATGAAGACAATCCGAGGTGGATGGCCTTCGTCAGGGCCAAAGGGGTTGGGGATCACGTCGAGGAGGACGCGAAGAAGCAACTGGATGCGTTTAGGCAAGGGTTCGACCATGATTAGTGCGCGCAACGCGGGACGATTATGTCCGGCCCTCCTTCTGAGCCTCGGATTTCTTCTCCATTACGCCCGCGATCTCATCGTAGTGCCACGGGCGGAACTCGTGTGTGTCGATTCCAACGTCCATAGACAGTGAGGTCGGCATCTCTGGCAGACGTCCATGCGAATGGCCGTAGAGGTGCCATGATCCGCGATTGCTTCGATTCCAGACACGCAGGGCATAGTGGCACAGAACGATGGGCTGGCCGTGGACTGAAACTTCTGCCAGATTGTCGAGCCAGGAAAACTCGTCTTTGAGCTTTCGAGCGATCTTGTCGTGATTTCCGGGCACGGCGAGGATCTTCTTGCACCGAATCCGTCGCCGGTACGCCTGGAATCCAATCCCTGAATGAAGATCATTGAGATATTGTGCGAGGGCGAACGTCGCGGGTTGACGTAGAAGTTCGAGTCCCGACACCTCTTTCTTCTTAGTCTCATCCGCCATTTAGCAACCAAACATACGTCACGAGACATGCCCTCGTCCATCCCTCATGTCCGCCACCGTAAGAGAGTAGCTCCCTGCTCCCCTTCATTCTGAGTTCATGAAATGCGGGGAAATACGGGACAGACGCACCTCGTTTTCACAAAGGCCTACGAATAGATCCCAGGGGCCTCGTGTCCAAGCTTCTGCACGTACTCAACGTATGACCCAGGATAAACGGTGGGATTGCGATCCGTGCCGCTCTCGCCTCCTAGTTCCAGCACGCGTGAACCGAGACCGCGAAGGAACATGCGGTCATGCGACACGAAGATCATGGTGCCTTCAAAATCCTTCAGGGCGTCCACAAGCATTTCCTTGGTCGCAAGATCCAGGTGATTCGTCGGTTCGTCGAGCACCAGGAAGTTTGGCGGGTTGTGGAGCATGCGCGCTATGGCCAGCCGCGACTTTTCTCCGCCGGAGAGTGCGCGGATCTTCTTATCAACGTCTTCGCCGGAGAACTGGAATGCTCCCGCCAGGTTCCGCAGTGATCCGATACCGTCCTGGGGAAAATCCTGTTGCAACTGTTCGACGACGGTGAGATCGGAATTGAGCACGTCCAGGGATTGTTGCGCGAAGTAGCCCATATACAGGCTGGCGCCGAGGCGCACGCTTCCGGCATCGGGAACGCTGGCTCCGGCAATCATTTTAAGAAGCGTAGTCTTACCCGCGCCGTTTCTTCCCATGACGGCCCAGCGTTCTCCGCGGCGGATGGCGAGGTTGAACCCTTCGTAAATCACGCGCGGGCCATAACTCTTGTGCAGATTCTCCAGCACGGCCACCTGTTCGCCGGATCGCGGAGGAACACGAAAGTCGAATTTCACGACTTGTCGTTTTTTGGGCAGTTCGATCTTCTCGATCTTGTCCAAGGCCTTGATTCGGCTCTGCACCTGGGCCGCCTTCGCGGCGTGCGTCCTGAAACGATCAATGAAGCGCTGTTCTTTGGCAAGCATGGACTGCTGCCGGGCGAATGCTGCCTGCTGGTTGCTCTCTCGCACCGCCCGTTCGCGCTCGTAGAAGTCGTAGTCACCCGAGTAGGTGATAATCTCGCCGCCATCAATCTCCGCAATCTTTGAGACCAGACGGTTCATGAACTCGCGGTCGTGCGAAGTCATCAGCAGCGCGCCGGGAAATGACTTGAGAAACTGTTCCAGCCAGATGATGGATTCGATGTCGAGATGGTTCGTCGGTTCGTCCATCAGCAATACGTCCGGCATTCCGAGCAGGACCCGTGCCAGCGCGACGCGCATCTTCCATCCGCCCGAGAGAGCGCCCACGTCGCCGTCAATCTGATCATCTTTGAATCCCAGACCGTGGAGCACTTCACGGGCTTGCGATTCGAGCGCGTAACCGCCTAAATGCTCGTACTCCTCCTGAACGTGACCGAAGCGATCAAGGATGCGGTCCATCTCATCAGCCTTGTCGGGATCGGACATTTCCCGCTGCAAGGCTTCGAGCTCGTGGTGCAGATCTCCGACGCGTCCGCTGCCTGCGATGGCTTCATCCAGGACCGAACGGCCCTGCATTTCCTCGACGTCCTGGCGAAAGTAGCCGATGGTCAACTTCTTGGGGACAGAGACCGTGCCCTCGTCGGTACTTTCCTCACCTACCACCATCCGAAAGAGCGTCGTCTTGCCCGACCCGTTGGGACCGACCAGTCCGACTTTTTCGCCGGGATTCAACTGAAAGGAAGCGTCCACGAAGAGCAACTGCTTGCCATACTGCTTATTGATGTTTGAGAAAGAGATCATTTTGAAGGAGCAACTCGCGGCACCGTGCTTCTTCCAGTGTAGCCCGGCCAGAAAATTGCCGGCCAACGCTGGCACGTTGGATGTACAAGCATTCAAGGGTAAGAGTGGGCGAGGTCAAGGCCAGCCATTTGATCTATATCTCCCACCTGACGCTGTTCTCCCGAGTTATCCGGGACAACGAATGGGATTCATGGAATCAGTGGCAGCCGTCCGAACGAGTATCGAGCTAGGCCTTCCGTCTTCGCTTGGTACGCGAGGGCGTACTTCAACAGGTTAAAGCGACTGCCAAGAAAGCGAGTTTCTCTAGCCCTTTCCGGCTGTGTCAAAACTGTGTCAGAACCCCTCGGATTGGAGGTCTTGGAGATCTGTTTTGAGCGAAGGCAGACTCTCCAAGTTATTGGTTTTCCGAGAAGCGGTCAGAATGAGGAGAGCGTTTAGAGCGGGCGTGTGTGCGCCCAAGGCAGGTGCGCTACCAGGCTGCGCTACGCCCCGACTCTTACCGCTTCACTGATTCTAAACCACTTCAGCCAACTTGAGAAAACGCACGCGCGTGCGACAATTTTCGCTTTCCGTTCCGATAGCAAACCGATCGCCTGCCGGCCAGATCATTTCAGGCCCGTAGCTCGTAACGGCATCAATCCGGACAAAATATTACGTTAGACATAATCCAAAGTTGTCATGAATGCCGAGGCGATTAAGCGGTCCTTAGAAGGCAGCGCGTTGCCCTGCACTGCTCAGCGCTACGCCGTGATCGCGTTCTTGATCGACCACAAGGGGGGCATCCCACGGCGGCGGAGATCTTTGAAACGCTCATCCTCTTTCTCCTCTTATTTTGCGTTCGCGGCGCGACGCCTGGGTCTTTCTTGTTCTTCAGCCGCAGCTATGTTGCCTTAAAATGGAAGAGCGTCTAACAGTACCTAACGCTCGGAATACACCGCTGCTGAAAAACTGCCGGCCGGGTAAAATCTCAGATCAATCGCTCGCCTTCTCCCCCCGGAAAAACCACTCCACGCCGTACCTGTCGGTCAGCCGGCCGTAAACTCCAAACGGCATATCCCGAAGCTCGACAAGAAACTCCTTAACGGCCCCGTCTGACAGCTTGTCAAAAATGGTTCTGAGTTCGTCAAATCGAGCGCTGCTGATGTACATCGCGGTTGTGTTTCCCTGCTTCGGCGTTCGCGTCGGGTGCAGCCAATCAGTACCCGAGAACTCTATGGCTGCGCTCTTCAGGTATGCGTTGACGATCTTATGGTGCTGCTCCGCAGGGAATTGATTCTTCATCGGGGTGTCGGCGAGTCGAGTCAGAATCAGATCGCCCCCGAAACAGGCACAGTAGAATTCCATGGCTTCGGCGCAGTTTCCGTCGAAGAGCAGGAACGGCGTCAAACGAAGCATCTCGCCCTCCATCGAGAATAAACCCTTACATGTACGAGGCACCATTGTAGCTGCGCTATAGTCCATCGAGTAAGCCGCCGAACAAAACCGGGGACCGACCAGACGTGTCCGTAGCCATAATCTAGACAAAATGTCAGATTAGATATAATCTAAACCTTGCGATGGATTCCGACGCGATCAAACAATCTCTCGAGAGCCGGGGTTTACGTTGCACCGCGCAGCGCTATGCCGTGATGGCGTGCCTGATGGGCCACAAAGGGCATCCCACGGCGGCGGAGATATTTGAAGCTGTGAATCGCGTGGATCCCCGCTCTTCGCGGGCCACGACCTACAACAATCTGCGAGACCTGGTAAAGGCGGGTTTGGTGCGTGAGGTGGCCGTTGAGGGCCGCGCCGGGCGATTCGATCTGGAAGGCATGCGCCATCACCACTTCATCTGCGACCGCTGCGGCAATGTAGAGGACGTGGAGTGGTACAACGTGCCCAGGCCTGCGTCGCGTTCTCTCGGCAAGCGAGTGGTGCGCGAATGCCAGCTCATTTTCCGCGGACTCTGCGCGAAGTGCGTACCGCGCACTTCACGTTAATTGTGCGAACCGCAGTCGGATGGGTTCGTAAGATCATCACAGTTTTGAACTAATTCAAAAGGAAAAGCATATGGAAAACCCAAAGCATATGGAAAACACGCTTGCCTCTTCTTCAGGGACGGTTTCCCCCGAAGATCAGAGCAAAAACACGTCACCCGAATCCAAGTGCCCGTTCAACCACGGAGCTTCCTCTCCCACGAATCGCGACTGGTGGCCGAATCAGGTGAACCTGAGGGTCCTGCACGAGCACTCTGCGCTGTCCGATCCGATGGGCAAGGAGTTTAATTACGCAGAAGAATTCAAGAGTCTCGACCTGAATGCCGTGATCAAAGACCTCCACGCGCTCATGACCGACTCGCAGGATTGGTGGCCGGCCGACTTCGGGCACTACGGGGGACTGTTCATCCGCATGGCCTGGCACAGTGCCGGCACCTATCGCATCGCCGATGGCCGCGGCGGCGCCGGAGCCGGGCAGCAGCGCTTCGCACCTCTTAATAGCTGGCCCGACAACGTGAATCTCGACAAGGCGCGCCGGCTGCTCTGGCCCATCAAGCAAAAGTACGGCCGAAAAATCTCGTGGGCCGACCTGATGATTCTCGCGGGCAACGTCGCTCTCGATGATATGGGCTTCAAGACTTTCGGTTTCGGCGGTGGGCGCGCAGACACATGGGAGCCTGAAGAAGACATTTATTGGGGACCGGAAGGCACGTGGCTGGCCGACGAGCGCTACAGCGGTGATCGTGATCTGCAGAATCCACTGGGCGCGGTTCAGATGGGCCTGATTTACGTGAACCCGGAAGGTCCCAATGGAACACCTGATCCCATTGCGGCGGCCAAGGACATTCGCGAAACCTTCAAGCGCATGGCCATGAATGACGAAGAAACAGTCGCGCTAATCGCCGGCGGGCATACCTTCGGCAAAACCCACGGCGCTGCCGTTCCCGCTGACTACGTGGGCCCTGAACCAGAAGCTGCCGACATTCAGGACCAAGGCTTAGGTTGGAAGAATAAATTTGGAAAAGGTTTTGGTGCTGACACCATCGGCAGCGGCCTGGAAGTCATCTGGACTACGACGCCGACCAAGTGGAGCAATAACTTTTTCGACAACCTGTTCAAATACGACTGGGAGTTGACCAAGAGTCCGGCCGGCGCGCACCAGTGGACGCCGAAGAATGACGCCGGCGCCGGTACAGTGCCGGATGCGCACGATCCCTCCAAGCGTCGCGCGCCCTCCATGTTGACCACGGATCTTTCGTTGCGCTTCGATCCGGCTTACGAAAAAATTTCGCGGCGCTTCTATGAACACCCGGACCAGTTCGCGGACGCCTTTGCCCGCGCTTGGTTCAAACTGACCCACCGCGACATGGGGCCGATCGTACGCTACCTCGGACCGCTGGTTCCGAAGGAGCACCTGGCATGGCAGGACCCGATCCCGGCTGTGAATCATCCGCTGATCGGGGAGCAGGACGTTGCTGCGCTGAAGGCGAAAATTCTGGCGTCCGGCCTGACGTGTTTCCCAACTCGTCTCGACGGCCTGGGCGTCGGCGTCGACGTTCCGCGGCTCTGACAAGCGCGGCGGAGCGAACGGCGCGCGCATTCGCCTCGCGCCGCAAAAGTTCTGGGAGGTGAACCAGCCGATGGAACTGGCGAAGGTGCTGCAGAAGCTGGAAGCGATCCAGAAGGACTTCAACGCCTCAGCGTCGGGCGGGAAGAAAGTCTCGCTGGCTGACCTGATCGTTCTCGGTGGCGGCGCGGCGATCGAGAAAGCCGCGAAGGATGCCGGAACCGACGTGAAGATTCCATTCACGCCGGGGCGCATGGACGCGTCGCAGGAGCAAACTGATGTCGACTCCTTCGAGCCACTCGAACCGAAGGCCGACGGCTTCCGCAACTATCGTCCGCGGCAAGCAGCATCTATCGGCCGAGGAGATGTTGGTCGATAAGGCGCAACTGCTGCGGCTGACGGCGCCCGAGATGACGGTCCTCGTCGGCGGCCTGCGCGTGCTCGGCGCCAACAGCGGCAACTCGAAGCATGGCGTCTTCACGCAGAAGCCGGGCACGCTGACCAACGACTTCTTCGTCAACCTGCTCGACATGCGCACGCAATGGCAGCCGTCCACTCACTCCAATGGCTCCGGAGAAATCTTCGAGGGACGCGACCGCAAGACCAACCAGGTCAAGTGGACTGGCACCCGCGTGGACCTGATCTTCGGTTCGCACTCGCAGCTGCGTGCACTCGCCGAAGTCTATGGAAGCTCCGACGCGAAAGAGAAGTTCGTGAAAGACTTCGCGGCGGCGTGGAGCAAGGTGATGAACGCCGATCGCTTCGAGGTGGCGGCCTAAAATCCGCGAAAAAGAGAATCGGGGACAGTTTCGGCTGTCCCCGAATCTCCTCAATTCTTTCCCGTCGAATTTTTCCCGAGAAACCTGTCGGGCCGGAATGTGCGTCTAAGGGGAGTGAATACTTCGCGAAACTCGAACACTAAGAAATCGAAGATGGCATCTGGTAGAACCCTGTCACCGGATCACCTTGTGTCTTGGTCGCGGAGCGCAGGAAAATCCCACATTCAATCGTCCGTTCGCCACACGCCTGAACAGACTGCTCGCACGAAAACAGTTAACTTGTGGTTCAGTCGATTCGCCGGAAAAACGGCACAAGTTTTTGGACAACCCTACATTTTCATACTCGCAGTCCTGCTGGTAGTTGTCTGGGCGGCCACCGGACCATTGTTTGGCTACTCCAACACCTGGCAACTTGTCATTAATACTGGAACAACCATTGTTACATTCCTGGTCGTTTTTCTAATCCAAAACACCCAAAATCGCGATGCGAAGGCCATCCACCTGAAACTGGACGAGCTGATTCGTTCCCATCTTCCGGCACACAACAACATGATCGACATTGAAAAAGTATCGGACGAGGAGCTTGAGGAACTGGAGAAGCTCTACGCGGCAATCTGCGAGAAGCAAAGACTTCTCCGACGAAAGAGTGGCCCGGCAAAAGGAGATTGCAAATAAACAGCGCTGCGAATCGCCGAAAGCGCCGCCCAAAATCCATGCCCATGGAAGACGAACAAATACGGGAAGCTCTGAATGCGCACTGGAGCGCGTCGGCGGCGGGCGATGCTGACGCGGAACACGATATTTACGAGGACGATGCCATTTGTGACTATCCGCAGTCGGGCGAGCGCATCCTTGGGCGAAGTAATTTACAGGCTTTGCGGAGTCATCATCCCGGGAAGCCGTCCGGCTTCAACGTGCGGCGAACTCTCGGAAGCGGAAATCTGTGGGTCACGGAATACACCATCACATATCAGGGGCGAGCCGCGTACACCGTGAGCATCATGGAGTTCCGCGACGGCAAAGTCGTCCACGAGGCACAGTATTTCGTGGACCCCTTCGAGGCGCCGGAGTGGCGGAGGCAGTGGGTTGAGAAGATTCCCTGATGGTCGATAGTTTCGTCCGTCGGCGAAGTGTGCATTACAATGGAGCCGTGCAGGAGCCATTTACTCGCGATCGCATTATCGAAGCGCTCCAGGCCATGCCGCCAACTGCCACCATCGACGATGCCATTGAACGACTCGTGTTCCTGGCCAAAATCGAAGCCGGATTATCCGAGCTTGACAGGTCTGAAGGTGTCTCCCATGACGAGGCCCGGCAGTAATATGACGCGGGGTCCGAAATTCACTCCACACCCAAAATCCTCTCCTGGCGATTTTTATGTAGAGAAAGGGCAATGCCTAGCTTGTGGAGTTCCTCACGTCGTTGCGCCTGATCTAGTTAGCTGGACAAACGAGAAAGTGCAGCATTGCTTTTGGAAGAAGCAACCGGAAAGTCCCGCGGAGCTCGAACGAGCCATCGCGGTTCTGGATGCTCAAGAGTTGGGATGCCACCGGTACGCAGGAACCGACCCCGCAGTTCTTGGCCGGGTATCGGCCACATACTGCGACTATCCAATGCAGTCACAGAGTGTGTTGGAACAGTCAGAAGCTCCGCTCCCGCATTTCGCTCTCCTCGATGAACACAATGGTCTGCTTGCCAGAGTGTGGAGAGCGATCACTCGCTATAGTAGTAGCACCTGAAGTCCGTGGTATCCACCTCATCCCCGCCGCGCTGCCTCGATCTTGGCGATGTCGATCTTTTTCATCGGCATCATGGCCTCGAAGGCGCGCTTGGCCTCGGCGCCACCAGCCGCAAGCGCCTCCATGAGCGCTCGCGGAGTGATTTGCCAGGAGATGCCCCAGCGGTCCTTGCACCAACCGCACTGACTTTCCTGGCCGCGGTTGCCGACGATTGCGTTCCAGTAGCGGTCGGTCTCTTCCTGATTGTCGGTTGCGACCTGGAAAGAAAAGGCCTCGCTGTGCTGGAACATCGGGCCGCCGTTCAGGCCGAGACAGGGAATGCCCAGCACCGTGAACTCCACCGTCAGCACATCGCCCTGCTTGCCGCCCGGGTAGTCGCTGGGCGCTTTGTGCACCGCCGTTACTTCACTATTCGGAAAAGTCGCGGCGTAAAAGCGCGCGGCATCGTGGGCGTCCTTGTCGAACCAGAGGCAGATGGTATTTTTTGGCTTCGAGGTCATCGGGTCTCCTTGACGGTATGGAGATTCAGATGAGCGGGGCGAGGTGAAAGTTGCGGGCGGAGATTGAAACTGGGCATACTTGGGGGTCGAGAGCCGATGAAGTCCTACAGCTATTCCGAGGCGCGAGGAAATTTCGCCACCGTGCTCGACGAGGCCGAGCGCGACGGCGCGGTGGAAATCCGCCGCCGCGATGGGACAGTGTTTCGTATTCTGCCGCTGCGAGAATTCAAAGCCTCGCCACTGGACGTGAAAGGCGTGAAGCTGAAAGTGTCGGCTGCCGATCTGGTTGCCGTTGTGCGCAAGGGACGCGACCGCGGGTAGATCGTTTATGAATATCAGAGTGAACGTTTCGTCTGTTGCCAATTGTCTGTCTCCAGTTTTGCCTGATATGACATTTTGATATAGATAACATATATGTTATCATCACAATGATTGAGGTTCGCGAATACGTCGACGCGACCGGCAGGAGTGCTTTCCGAAGGTGGTTTGGAGGTCTGAATCCCCAGGCTGCTGCGAAGGTGACGGCCGCCCTCGAAAGGATTGCCTCGGGAAATCTCTCGAATGTCGAGCCTGTCGGTAGTGGCGTGTCGGAATACAAGATCGACTGGGGGCCAGGATATCGGATTTACTTCGGCAAGGATGGAGAGATGCTAGTCATTCTGGTCGGGGGTGGAACGAAGAAGCGCCAGTCTGCGGATATTCGGATTGCGAAAGAGAAGTGGACAGAGTACAAGCAACGAAAGAAACAAGAGGATAAGTGAGATGGCCCTAACCAAAGACTTTCGAGAGACGATTCGCGATCGCGCCCAACGCGAGCCGGCATTTCGGCGGGCCCTGCTTCAGGAAGCGCTCGAACTTCTACTTGCGGGCGATGTTGAAGGATTTCAGGGGATTGTCCGCAACTACATCAATGCGACGGTTGGTTTTCAGGAGCTGGCACGCGCGGTGAAAACTTCAGCCCCGAGTCTCATGCGAATGTTCAGCGCGAGGGGCAATCCGTCGGCGAAGCACCTGTTCAGCGTGATTGCGGAGTTACAAAAGCAGGAGGGGATTAACTTCGCGTTGAGGGTAATTAGAGCGTCGTGACGCCAGACCGACACAAGGGCCGGTGAAGTCCTACGGCTAGTGCGAGGCGCGGGGACCGTTCTACCTGTGAAAAATACCGATGAGCGATTTGAAACCAGAGAATATTGCAGGCCAATTTACCAGAAGCCCGAGGCCCGTCATGGCCGTCACAGCTAGTGTAAGCCAGGTGATCCACCGGCTAAGTCGAAATGTCACATCAATATTTCTTAGGGAGACGTGAAGGGAGAAGGATTCAGCGGCCAATTGCAAATGTCCGGATACCATGTCAAACTCCCGCGACACAACACCCTGAAAGAAGTCCAAGAGGCTTGCCTTTGCCCCATTCACTCGCGTGAACGCCTTCAGAGCGCGGCACCTCGACCCCAAGGTAGCAATATGCTGCACGTACTCGAGTCGCAGCCGAGCCAGTAACATTCGCGACAACTGAAGGCGCGAGTTTAGGCGTATATCACGCCCAAATGAACCGGGAACTTTATTCCGAAACCAGGCGTTTAAACCTCGCGTTGCTATCCGCCTGAAGACCTGAAATCTTAGCTTCCCAACAAGATCCTCTGAGTCCGACAGAACCTGGTGGATGGCCAGAAACGGAATAAGTTCATGAATTGTGTTATCAATGCCGCTGTTCGCAATATCACCTTGTGGGGGATCGGTAGCGATTACGAGACGATGCGGGTACTCGAATCTCCCCCATTGACCTGCGACCAGGAATATTGAGTTATCATCTTCGGGCAGGAAGGAATTGTAGTTCCAAGGAAAACCGAATTGTCGGGACCAAGCGCCCATGTTCCTCATATCGGGTGCTTTTTCCTTCTCGGATGCGAGACGAAATTGATCTATCGATACGAAACCCGGAACTCCAGAATTTGAGGGTCCCGGTATGTATCGCGCAACAAACTCCTCTGCCGCCCTTCGGGTTAGGTCAACGTAATTGCGAATGGTTCGTTCCCTCACGCTTTCGGCTTGCAACTCTGAACTTCCCCACCGGCGAGTTCTGAATGGAAACCATGAATTGAACCGAATTTCACTCAAATAGGAGCGTTCATATAAACGTGCCAGCTCTGTTGACGCATCGTCGGCTAGCGTGACCTTGAACGTGAGAGCCAATAGCGAAGGGAGTACACGATGAACTTCCATCCCAATATGTTCTATGTCGCTCGGAAGTTCTCGAACAATCGCAACCTGCCCCGGGAATAAGATCCTCCGCTTCGCGACAATATGTCCGATATGAGACCAGGAAAGACCTCTCAAACTGTCGATGTCACCGATAATCTCGCGGTCCCAGCCCAAACTGCTGGCCGGAAACAGTCGGTCCAAAGACGCTTTCAGCATCTCTAAATCCTCCAAAAGATATAGCCGGAGTAACGTGAATGAATGCAGCTTGACTTGTACGCCGTCGGGAACTCGAGACCGTCCCGTGTCCTCTTTCGATGATTCCCGCTGAAACTTGCGTGTCTCCTGAAATATAGAAACGATACCGCCATTGAATGTCGGGAGGGACTCGGCTATATCAAGGATTAGACTTGCGTACTTGGCACGTAGTCTGTCTCGCAAATTGTCCATTGTCCTCTATCGTAGATTAGGCAGACGTGCTGGCGAAGCGAAATTACATTACCTGCGTGAGTGCGGGAAGACAAGATTGCACTGGATGCCAATTCTCTCGCGTTTTGCCAGACGAGCTGAAGCACTCGTCCGCAGCTAGGCGGGGTGACAAACGAGCAGCCTCGTATTCGCTCAAGGAGGGAAGGGTTTGCCGCACGACGTGCAAAGTGGTAGCGTAGACGCGATTATGCGGGACTGGTTCTCCATGCTTGTTGTTCTGCTACTGGTTGCCGCACTAGCCTGTTCCCACGCGCGCGAGCTTTCGGCCGATGATCGCCAGCACGCTAGGGACAATGAGATCGCTTCCTTCGCGAAGACGAACGGTGCAAACGTGGTACCGGACATCAAAGACTCCGGCGTTACGCTGGATTGGCAAAAAGCGTAGCGTGGGCCGCAAACACTGTTCGCATTTCGCGGGTCTGTTGACGACATATTCGAGAAGAATGGCAAGTACTTCCTCAAGGTTAGCGACATCGACCACAAGCTCCTTTGGATGATTCAATGCTCCGAGGCGGAGGCCGATGAGGTTCGCAGTCAGCGTGATAAGTCTCTGGAAGATCTTATCGTTGCTGAGGTCACTGAGATTCGTCCCGTTATCAGTGAAGACTCCATGACGGAGGTTGCCGGAACATTGCGCAAGTTCCAACTGAGCGCAGCACCGCTATGACGTACAGCACACGAGGCCGGACAAGACAATGAATCGAGCACAACGCTTTGTCTTGGTTCTGTACTGTCTCTTGCTGGCATACTGCTGCGTCTGGATCCCATGGCATGTGCCACCACGTCACTTCGCCGAGGGAGCCATCCGCCCGGCTGAGGATCTCGGTTACGGGTGGCTCTGGGCTGTACCTAATAGTTATGCCACGCCCGATCTGTCCAGGATCGTATTACGCTTTGGGGCCGCAACAGCATTGGCAGCGTCGGTTTTTCTAGTTTTTGGGATCTCACGAAAGCCGATCCCTTAGACGCCGGCTGCCCGGGGTCTCGCCGGGGTTGCGAGACCTGGGAAGAGACGCTGGTCATTGTCCCTTTTATGTCGGTGGTAGAAAGGTCCCATGTCTCGCAAAAGCGGCGAGACATGGGGCACCCTATTTGTCGGTCAGCTCTTCGTTGCGGGCCAACCTCAAAAGCAGCGTACAGGAGTGTCCGCTCTACATGCTTTCTGCCCTTCCCTTAGCGATAAGACATCCGCAGAATCGATTCCGGCAGCCGCTCGCCTTGAATTGGGATGTCGGAAGCTGCCGTATTGATCTCCTCAAGATCCTCCGCCGTCAGCTCGACTGAAGCGGAGCCGATGTTCTCTTCCAGGCGATGTATCTTCGTCGTCCCTGGAATCGGGACGATCCAAGGCTTCTTTGCGAGCAGCCAGGCCAGTGCGATTTGTGCGGGGGTTGCTTGCTTCCTCTCAGCGATCTGGTTCAGAAGATCCACTACCGCCTGGTTTGCCTTACGCGCCTGCTCGGTGAATCGAGGGAAGGCGGAGCGGAAGTCGGTGCTTTCGAATTTGGTTGAGGCATCGATCTTGCCGGTCAGGAAGCCTTGTCCTAGTGGGCTCCAGGGGACAAAACCGATTCCCAGTTCCTCGCAGGTTGGGAGGACTTCTGGTTCGGGGTCTCTGGTCCAGATCGAATACTCGCTCTGGACTGCGGTGACCGGCTGGACCGCGTGGGCGCGGCGAATGGTGTTTGCAGCCGCCTCAGAAAGGCCGAAGTGCTTGACCTTGCCGGCCTGAATCAGATCCTTGACTGCGCCGGCGACATCTTCGATGGGCACGTCGGGATCGACGCGATGCTGGTAGAGGATATCGATCACACCAGTCTTGAGGCGTTTGAGGGAGGCTTCGGCGACCTGCTTGATATGCTCGGGCCGGCTGTTGAGCCCGCCCCGCCGCTGGCCATCGGGAGCGATATCGAAACCGAACTTCGTGGCAATCACTACCTGCTCGCGATGCGAGGCGAGTGCCTCGCCCACAAGTTCTTCGTTCACGAATGGGCCGTAGGCTTCCGCGGTGTCGAAGAATGTCACACCGCGTTCGACCGCGGTGCGGATCACGCTTATGGCTTGCTGCTTTTCGAGGGCAGGACCGTAGCCGTAACTCAACCCCATGCAACCGAAGCCGAGAGCCGATACCTCGAGATTGCCAAGTTTGCGCTTCTTCATGCGAATTGCCTTGCCCATGGTTTCACTGTTTTGAAGTTAGGGTCAAATGGCGGGGAAAAGGTGGAAGGTTTTCTGCTCACTTACCCTCGGCTGAGAGCAGAGTGTGTGCTGGTGTCCAAGAAAGCAGATTCCTCCGCGTCGCTGCGCTCCTTGTCGGAATGACAAAGGGAAGGATTATTGGTTGAGCTAACCGATACTTCCTTCCGCCGTCGAATCGTTCATGAAACTTAGGCACTTGATCTTCGCCTCCACCCTCGCGCTGGTCTGCGCGCTGGCAGCGCGCAATCAGGCACAGAACCCGCCGCCGAGCCAGCCGTCACGGAGTATGGCCGACGATGCCCGCTTTCCCTGCCGGGCGGTCCACACTTTCGACTTCTGGGTCGGCACGTTCGACGCAACCCCGTGGGATCAGCCGGCAGCGCCCCTCAGGGGCCAGTTGCATAACACGCGTGAATATGATGGATGCGTAATCGTCGAGCGCTGGGCGGGCGCAAACGGTTCCGCCGGGATGAGCATGTCGTTCTACGACCTCAACCGGCAGGTGTGGCGGATGGTATGGAACGACGATTCCAACCACTCGAACGACTTCGAGGGTTCCTACAGCGACGGCGCGATGCGATTCAAGGGGTGGGTGCTCGACAGCACCGGCAAACGACTGCTCGCGTCGAACGTGCTTGAGAACGTGTCGCCCGGGGTCATCCGGCATATCTATTCGACGTCGGCGGACAATGGCAAGACCTGGCTGGTAAAGAGTGATGGCCGGTTCGTCCTCCGGAAAGTCGCAGATCCAAATCAATAGCCCGGGCCAGGAGAAATACGCCGCGCCAACAGCCCCACTCAAGCCAAAGACGGCTTGAGTGAGCCACCATCTGGGGTGGAATGGCACTGGGACCATTCGATTACTTCCGGCATCGGCTGAACCCACGGCGGCGGCGTATAATTTCTTCCGAGATGGCGAGTTCCCGTTATGCGTTAGTTGCGTATGTAACTGCTCCGGTGGGGGAATTTGTGGAGCGGCTGCGGCGCGAGTTGCATCCTGCGCTTCCTCATTTGGCGGCACATCTCACGGTGCTTCCGCCGCGTTGCCTGGAAACCGCCGAAGCTCCTGCCCTGGAGGTTGTGGAAGAGATCTGCGGCCGCATGGAACCGTTTGAGGTCATGCTGGGTGAGGTGGAGACTTTCATTCCGGTGACGCCCACGGTCTTTATCCGCGTGGCTCATGCCCACCGCATGTGCGAACTCCACCGCCAGCTCAACGCTACCGAAGCTGTGGGGACAAATGAGGAGTGGCTCTACCTGCCCCACATGACGATCATGAAGATGAGTACTGAGGCGCAGGCTCAGGAAGCTTATCTGGTGGCCCGCCGCCGCTGGGCCGAGTTTGAGGGCAATCGCAGCATTCTGGTGAAAGAGCTGACTTTCGTCCGGGAAATAGAGCAGAATCGCTGGGCGGATGTCGCTGAAGTCCTCCTGGGCCACAGTTTGGTTTCACCCCGTAACCACTGACCCGCCTTAGGCTTGCAGGTAAATGCCCCACCTTGGAAGCCGTTCGACTTTCCTTTTCCGGAAGTACATGTCTACCAGTTAGTTGCCAATCCAGGCATGTGGGCGTACATAAGAGACTGGATTGCTCAAGGGAGCCGTGTGAAAAGCCGTGCCCCAAGCGGCTTTCAGGACAGGGGCAGGAGAGCCTATGCAGATTGGGGTGTACGGGGCAGGTTATCTGGGAACGGTTATCTCAGCCTGTCTGGCGGACTTCGGAACCCCCGTAATCTGTTGTCACCCGGACAGCTCGCGCATGGTGGACATGGCGCAGGGCAATGTTCCTTTTTTCGAGAAGAATCTCACCGAAGTCATCCGGCGCAACGTGCGTTGCGGACGGTTGCTGTACTCCACCGACATTGAATCCTTTGCCCATCGGGCGCACTTCATTTTCCTGGCGGAAGATACCTCACAATCCCTGGTGGAACTTGCGATTCGGATCGCGCGTCCCGCTCCCCAACCTCCGGTTTTGTCAATTGTCACGCCGGTTCCGGTGGGAACGGCACGCGAGGTCGAGCGGCGTTTGCAGGAAGCCGGCGTGCAGGCCACGATTGTCTCGCAGCCGATGTTCTTTACTCCCGGCTGCGCGGTCGAAGACTTCAATTGGCCCGACCGCATCATTCTGGGGAGCGCTTCGAACGACGCGGTGCTGATGGTCAAACAGATATTCCATCCTCTGGTGATGCGCGGCGTTCCTGTAATTGTCTCCAATCACGAAACGGCGGAACTGGTGCGGGAAGCGGCCACGGCTTTCCTGGCGACCAAAATCTCTTTTATTAACGAGGTTGCCAACCTGTGCGAACGGGTGAATGCGGATGCGGTTAGCCTGGCGCTCGCTTTAGGGCTGGACAAGAGAATCGCGCCGCGCTGCCTGCAGCCCGGAGCCGGCATGGGCGGGCTGTTCGCCGAGTCGGATATGGAGTCACTGGTTCAACTGGCGCAATCGAACGGAGTTTCGTTGAAGGTGCTCACCGCGGCCCGCGAGGTTAACTACGCGCAAGCCGACCGATTGGTGGACAAGATCGCCGCCATGATGACGACAGTGCAGAACAAGGACGTTGGAATTCTGGGGCTGGCCTTCAAACCCAACACCAACTCTGTGGCGGGTTCGTCTTCGATGCGGCTGGCGCAGAGCCTGATTGCCAAGGGCGCGCGGGTTCGGGCTTACGACCCAGTAGCCATTCCGGAAGCGCGTCTGGAAATGAACGGTACCGTGAATTATTGCGAATCTCCTTACGCGGCCGCCGAAGGCGTGGACGCATTGGTCGTGGGCACGGGCTGGCCGGAATTCCGCGGACTGGATTTTGACCGCATCAAGCACTTGCTGAAGCGTCCGCTCATCGTGGATACCAAGAACCTGCTTGACTCTACGCGCTTACGCGCCATGGGATTTGAGTATGTGGGCGTGGGGCGCGGCTAGGCTGGTGCGTCTCGCCGGCGTTCGGGTCACTCTTCGACCGCGACTCCAAACTCTCCATATGTCACGTTGACCGGAGCAGAAGGTTCCCAGAGCACAGGCTCCCAGACTGCCGATACCCTATAGTCCTGTCATTTCGAGCGCAGCGAGAAATCTGCTGTCTCTTGGCGTCGGCAGACGGCAGATTCCTCGTCGCCCCGCTCCTCGGAATGAGAATTTGTTTGACGTTGCCGACGCGCCTAGAATTCTGATTCCTCCGCTGTGGCTCCGCTCAGTGTTCGGAATGACAAACCTAATACAGGACCGGACTTCGGACACGCTCCCGCGCTGGTTGATATAATCGACTGGAACGGTGGGAGTAGCTCAACTGGCAGAGCACCGGACTGTGGCTCCGGACGTTGCGGGTTCGATTCCCGTCTCCCACCCCAAGTGTTTTGGTGGTTACAACCCGAAACCGCGCCCAGCCATCGAATCAGCCTCCCAGGCGGGGCGTTTAGCCCGCTGCACTGTGCGGCGCATTTTCTTTGCGGCGCGCGGGCCGTCTTCGCATTGTCGTTTTGCTCGGGGCCGCTGTTGTATGGGGAACACTGCACAGTCTCTCGCAGGATCAACCTTGCAGCGGTTCGCCGAAATGTATTGCGGTTAGAGTCTCAGGTGATCCTGCATGTTCTGGCGCCAATTCCGGTGTCCCCGGTGTGGAAGCAGGGTGGCGTTTCTCTCTCGCCCGAAAAACCCTGCGGAAAAATGCTTGCTACCGCTAATGCTGTTGCGTCCCATACGCTGCGCAGAGTGCTACCGCCGCTATTACCGTCCTCTATTTGTTCCGGCGCGCGATCCCGCCCAGGAGCATACAAACGATCGCGCCGGAGACCGGGTTGCCTAGGACTCCAGTGTTAAAGCTCTACACTCGCGGGAGGTTTGAAGACCGCGAGCGGCGCCGCCGTCTGACGGCGTCGCTCGCGGACCGGGAAAGATGAAACGACCTATTTGTACGTGGCGCTGCTGCGAGCCAGATAATCGCGGTGCACGGTAAAGTCCACCATGGAACCGAATGCCGGGCCGGCGAGCGGGTTTGCCTTCAGTGCGTCCATCAAAGCGGCGTTGACCTTGTCCAGGCCCTCCGCTTTAGGCGCCAGATAAAAAATCCAAAAAGTGCCAGGGGCATCGCTGTGGACCGCTTCGGTGTCGACTTCGTACTCCACGACCGTCCCGTCGGCGAGCAGTTTTTCCATCAGCGGCACGATCAGGTTCTTGCTGAGGGTTTCCACCGCGTCGTCCGGCGCGTCCGGCTTTAATTTGTAGGACGCTCCGTGGGTGTAGGCGCCCTTCCACGATCCGGCATGCTTGTTGTAAAACCGGCTCACGAGGATGTTGTCCCAGTGTTTGGTCGATGCGACAAGTACGGGCGAAGTCGCGCTGCCGGAACTGTAGGCCTGATCCAGCACGCTAAGCACTCCGGCCATGGACATCGCCGACCACCAGTCGTCGTGCGTGGGGCCATCGGGATCGTGGACCATGTTGGTGTCGAAGCCATATCCAACGATGGACCCGTCCGCGAGGCCCTTGTCCAGCATCTTTACGTCTGCCGCGTTTGCCTTTTCCATCTCCCCCCACTGCGCGCGGGGAATTGTCCAGAACGCAACGTACGAATACATGGGCGGTTTTTCTTTGACTTCTGACATTTGTGCACTTGCGGGCTTGGCGCCGAGGGCGCTCATCGCGAGCATGCATAGAACGGCTAAGAAACTGCAGGTTCTTCTGTCCATATATTTATCTCCTCCGAATTTAGCGAAGCTTTTTCTTGTTATCCGAGCGCGCCGCAAGTGTACATCAGCAGCAGCACGGAGAGGTTCTCCATGGCTTCAGAACAAAATCTTAAATCGCGGAGGTCGCAGAGAACATCCGCGGAGGGCGCAGAGAAAGGCGATGAGGCAGACTGGGACCGCTGCGACTTGATCTGGTGGGCGGATACTCTTACTCTTGCAGACTTGCGGTATCGAGGAGCGATCGTGAACATCATTACACGGGCACGCGCGCCGGCGGAGTGATTGCGGCATTTGCGCTGGGCGCTACCCTGGCGGCACAGACCACCGCAGCCGCGCAAGATAGCGCTACTTTCGACTCCGACGGTACTGCGCACCCTACTCGCGTCGTCCCCATGCCCGTCACCGTGAGTCCCGAAGCCCAGAAGTGGCTGGCGTCGCTCACGCGAATTCAACACGGGCCGGAGTCGCTGGCGGAGCGGCGCGCGCGCACCGATGTCTGGCGCAAAAAAGGGCGGGGACGCCCGTCGCTCCATCGCATCTACAACCACTAAGCAGGACAGATTCTGGGATTTGGGGGCCAATGAAACCATACTTGATTCTTCTGCTGGTCTTCTTTCAAGCCAACACTGGTGCGCCTTCCCCGGCGCGAGGTTCCCAGGAAAACGCGCAAGACTGGCCTGTCTACAGCGGCGGCTCGGAGAGCACTCACTACTCCAAGCTCAAACAGATCAATCGTGAAAATGTAAGCCGCCTGCAAATGGCTTGGACGTTTGACGCGGGAGATTCTTTCCCTGGCTCTGAGATGGAGTGCAATCCCATCATCGTGGACGGGGTGCTCTACGCCACCACTCCCTCGGCGAATGTGGTCGCGCTCGATGCGGCTACAGGTGCGCTGCGCTGGCGTTTCGATGCGCGGGTTCTCTATCCGGGTCAGGGTGCACAGGTCTTGGGTAAGCAGCGCAGCCGCGGGGTTACGTACTGGTCGGAGGGCGATGACAAGCGCATTTTTGCCGCAGTGCGCCAGTACATTTATGCGTTGGACGCTCTGACCGGGAAACCAGTGGCGTCATTTGGAAATTCGGGGCGAATCGATCTGCGCAACGACCTTGGACGCGAACCCAAAGAGTGGGCCACGATGACCAGTCCCGGGATCATCTATAAAGACCTGCTGATTATCGGCAGCAGCCTGGCGGAGACATTGCCCACTCCTCCTGGCGACATACGCGCTTATGACGCTCGCAGCGGGAAGCTGCGCTGGTCGTTCCACACCATTCCGCATCCCGGCGAATTCGGCTCTGACACCTGGCCGAAGGACGCGTGGAAATACAGTGGCGCGGCCAATGCCTGGGCAGGCCTCTCGCTGGACACGAAGCGCGGCCTGTTGTTTGCTTCGACAGGCTCCGCAGCGGCGGATTTTTATGGCGCCGACCGGGTGGGCGACAACCTCTTTGCCAATTCGATTATCGCTTTAAGGGCGGGCACCGGCGAACGGGTGTGGCATTTTCAGACGGTTCGCCACGATATTTGGGATCGCGATTTGCCGAATCCCGCGACCCTGGTGACCATCACTCGCAGTGGGGAGCCGCTGGATGCGGTCGCGCAGACAACGAAGTCCGGGTACGTCTTCCTGTTTGACCGTGACACGGGAGCGCCGCTATTTCCCATCGAGTACAAAAAGTATCCGGTTTCTGATCTCGAAGGAGAAGTAACTACCGATACCCAGCCGCTGCCCACCATGCCGGAACCGTTCGCGCGCCAGAAGCTGACCGAAGACATGCTGACGGAGCGAACTCCACAGGCGCACGCCAATGCGTTGGAACGTTTTCGGAAACTTCGCAGCGCCGGGCAGTTCATCCCCGGCAGCCGGGAAGGCACGATAATTTTTCCTGGCTTCGATGGCGGGGCGGAGTGGGGAGGGCCGGCGTTTGATCCTGAGAGTCATCTCCTCTATGTGAATGCCAATGAGATGGCGTGGATTCTGCGCTTAGTGGAGCAGAGGCCTAACGCCGGACCGGAAAGCGGCAAGAGCATTTACCTTCACGATTGCGCGGTGTGTCATGGGGAAAACATGCAAGGGACGCCGCCGGAGTTCCCGTCGCTGGCGGGCGTTGCCGCCCGCTACTCTGAAGGAGATGTTTCGACGTTGGTGTCGCAGGGCGCCGGCCGGATGCCCGGCTTCTCTCAGTTGAACGGTGATCAGCGGCACGCGGTCGTCGCTTACGTGTACAGGGGCGAGGATATTGCCGTGAAGCCGGGCAGTCCGTCGCCTTTTCAACCGAGATACGTTAGCGATGGCTACCACAAATTTCTGGATATAGACGGCTATCCGGCGGTGAAGCCTCCGTGGGGAACATTGAATGCGATCAATCTGGACACGGGCAAGCTCGCGTGGAGACTGCCTTTAGGTGAATATCCGGAACTCGCCGCCGCGGGGATGAAGAATACCGGAAGCGAAAACTATGGAGGGCCGGTTGTGACCGCGGGGGGAGTGCTGTTTATTGCTGCGACCAATTTCGACAAGAAGATCCGCGCTTTCGATAAAGATACCGGCAAGCTTCTGTGGGAGGCGACCCTACCTGCTGCGGGCAACGCGACGCCTGCGACGTACGAGGTTGGGGGCCGCCAGTTTGTAGTCATCGCGGCCGGGGGAGGGAAGTCGGAGGCGCCGTCGGGGGCGAGTATAGTGGCGTTCGCGCTACCGAAATAAGTTTTCAAGTCAATCTCTGTGTTCTCTGTGGTTTAGTCCGCAGTCGATAACCACAGAGGTCACAGGGAAGCACAGGGGAAAACCTGAATTGACAACTCCGGTTTGGCCGTCCTACCTTTCGAGTGCTCTCAAACTTTGGAGGCTCTCAATCGTGCATAGAAAAACAAGTTGGTGGATGCTGGCGTTCACTATGGCGGGATTGCTGTGCCTGGCGCCAAATTATCTTTCGGCGCAGGCTCCTGGAGCTATGGGGGTTTTTGAAAGCCACGCGGATGTCGGGACCGTTCTGCATCCCGGCTCGGTCGAATACGATGCGGCCAAAGGCGCATACACCATCTCCGGCAGCGGAGCGAATATCTGGGCCACCGAGGATGATTTCCAGTTCGTGTGGAAAAAACTTTCGGGCGACGTTACGCTCACCGCCGATATCGCCTTCATGGGCACGGGAGGGAACGAACATCGCAAAGCTGTGCTGATGTTTCGCCAGACGCTGGACACGGATTCCGCATACATCGACGTGGCTTGGCACGGCAATGGACTCACTGCGTTGCAGTATCGGGACGCGAAGGGAGAGATTACCCGCGAGATTCAATCCAGCATATGGGCTCCCAAGCGGGTCCGCATAGCGAAACGCGGCGACTACGTCTACATGTCCCTGGCCGGCGACGATGGCGTGTTCCATATTGCCGGCGGCTGGCTGCGGACGCAACTCAAGGGATCATTTTATGTAGGAATCGGCGTCAGCGCGCATGATAAAGATGTTGTCGAGAAGGCGGTGTTTTCCAATGTCGAGATCGCGACGGGGAGCCCGGCGGCATCTGGCCCGCCGAAACTTTACAGCACCCTGGAAACCATATTGCCACTTGCTTCGGGCTTCGACCGCACTGTGGTCTACAGCGCCGAGGAGCATTTCGAAGCGCCCAACTGGACCCGCGACGGTGCATCTCTAATCTTCAATCGCGACGGCCGCCTGCTGCGCATTCCGGTCGACGGCAAGAGCGCCCCTCAAGCCATCGATACGGGCTTCGCCATCCGCTGCAACAACGATCATGGCATTTCGCCCGATTCCAAATGGCTGGCTATCAGCGACCAATCGCAGGCCGACCATCAGTCGCTTGTCTACATTGTGCCCTTTAAGGGCGGCGCGCCGCGGCGGGTTACGCAGAATTCTCCCTCGTACTGGCATGGCTGGTCGCCGGATGGGAACACGCTCGCGTTTGTCGGCCAGCGCAACGGCGACTTTGACATCTACAGCATTCCAGTGATGGGCGGTGACGAAACGCGCCTTACCACAGCGAAAGGCCTCGACGACGGCCCCGAGTACTCACCCGATGGTAAATATATCTACTTCAACTCCGAGCGCAGCGGGCATATGCAGATCTGGCGCATGAAGCCCGACGGCAGCGAGCAGGAGCAGGTATTCGCCGACGATTACAACAATTGGTTTCCGCACATTTCACCGGATGGGCAGTACATGGTGTTTTTGACTTATGACAAGGATGTGACCGGCCATCCTCCGAACAAAGATGTGATGCTGCGGATGATGTCGCTGAGCGACAAGAAAATTACTGTGCTGGCGAAACTGTTCGGAGGCCAGGGGACGATTAACGTTCCGTCCTGGTCGCCCGACAGCAAGAAGCTGGCGTTCGTGAGCTATCAATTAATCCCGGAGTGAATGGTTATCAGATTCTGTGTGGGGCGGGCTAGGTCGTGTGGGGACGGGCGCTTTCGCCCGTCCGCGGAGCGAAGCTCCACTATCGACCCCGACGAAGGCGTCCCGGCCTACGTGATCTGTGGCAATAGGTGCTCAGTGGAGCGACGGGTCCCCGCCCGTCAGACCACGGACCTGTGCGGGGACGCCCGTCGTTCCATCGGGATGACACGCGGTGCTGTCGTTGTGGCTGGGCCTATAATCTGAAGTGAGTATGCGTTTCTTGACTCGGCCGCGGATTCCTGCGATCTATGTAAGCGGCCTTCTCGTCTTGTCTCTGCTGGCATGTTTTTCTACTGCTGACCTAGCCGCGGCGCAACAGGGCGCCAGCCTAGTTGTTCAAACCACTTCCTTGCCTAAGGCACTACAGCGGCAGCCTTATTATTTTCGGCTCAAAGCCGAGGGAGGCGTCACGCCGCTTAAGTGGGAGATCAGCCGAGGGGCGCTCCCCACGGGTTTCATCTTTAGCGAGGACGGCGCACTGGAAGGTGTGCCCAGTGTGGCGGGCGAATTTCGCTTTGTGGCGACGGTGAGCGATAACAGCCGGCCGCCTCGCCAGCAAGATCAGGAGTTGGTGTTGGTGGTAGTGGCGCCGTTGCTGGTGGAGTGGAGCCGCTATCCGGCGATTACAGGTCACCGGGTTGATGGCGCAGTGAAGATTTCAAACCAGACGGGGCGCGACTTCGATCTTACGGTGATCGCAGTGGCGGTGAACGAATCAGGACGTGCCACCGCGGTCGGCTATCAGCATTTCACGCTGAGCAAGGACACGTTGGATCAGGAGATTCCTCTCGGCGAAAACCTGCCGCCGGGAAGTTACGAACTGAATGTGGATGTGGTGGGTGAAGTGGCGGAAATTAACACCATTTACCGTGCCCGACTGGTCACGCGGGAACGGCTACAGGTTCAGCCGCCATTGTGAGAGATTGCTACTACGTACGATGAAGCGTCGTCACCGGTCAGTCTACAGGCCCGTGGTCTGACGAGCGAGCACGCCCGTCGCTCCACTGAGGATTGCTTAGCGGGGGAAGCAAAAATTAAGAGTCCCGAGGTGGTGTTAGGCTCATTCGTCTCGGCCAGTAGCTCGCGTTAGACCCTCGCCGGCCTGCACTCGTCGCTTCCTTGCGGGTTGCAACGCGCGGTCGTTACTTGGGCTCCGGGCTCACCGCCAACCGGATAAACCAGCTTAACGCCTCGGGACTCTATCTTGCCTTCGACAGATCTTCTTGTTCGCCTCAACCAGCGCTTTGCTATAGACCCTTGCTTGCCCTCTCTGCTCAACCTTGCGATTGGCAGGGTGACTGCGCTTGAGCCCCGGACGCCGCACCAACTGGGAAAACTTTAGAAGGTGTCAAAGAACGAGTATGTTTCTACTCCTTTTATTTTTGCAGTCAACGAAAAATGCGGCGCTGTATCTATTTATTTTTCAAGCAAGTGCAGGCAGTTCACAGGGGTATGCAACCAAGTTGGTGCGCTTGTGCCCGGGTTAAATTGAGATTCGCGCGAGCTGGCACATTTTTAACCGAATTTTAATGATTACTCTCATCGGCCGATCCCCAGCTAATCGTTTTGGCTCTGTGGAAAACAGGCAAATACCGCTCCTGGCAAGGGATTCATAGGATGGCAGTGGATTTATGGAGCGACGGTCGTCCCCCCCGTCAGACCACGGGCCCATGCCCTGACGGGCGGGGACGACCGTGGTTCCATTTCGTTCCGCGCAAACAATCTGACGCGGCATCGCGCGAACGGCTTTTCGGCGGCTATAATCTCCGTCGTCGATAACTCCCCATGATCTCAGGAGGTTCTCGTGTCGCAAGCCATTCCCGAGAAGTATCGTGATTTATTTAGCAAGCGTGCTTTTGCCGCCTTGGGCACGCTGATGCCGGACGGCCGCCCGCAGGTGACCCCGGTGTGGGTCGATCTGGATGGCGACCACGTGGTTTTCAATTCCGCTAAGGGGCGGCAGAAAGATCGCAATGTGCGCCGCGATCCGCGGGTGTCGCTGAGTATCGTTGATCCGGAAAATCCATACCGGTACCTAGAGATTCGCGGCCGCGTAGTGGAGATCACCGAGCAGGGCGCGGATGCCAATATCGACAAACTGGCCAAGAAGTATTTGGGCGTGGACAAGTATCCATACGGCCAGGCGGGCGAGGTGCGAGTGATGTACAAAGTGCAGCCCGAGCACACGACGACGATGGGGTAGTTATGTGGGATAGCACTAGGCCGGTGTGGGACCGGGTCTTTGACCCGGTCCCGCTGCGCAGCGGCGGACGCTTCCACCTCTTGTGGGGACCGGGTCAAAGACCCGGTCCCACACATTTGGATCGACGATAACTTACCCTGCCTTACCGGAGAACCCGTGGCGACCGAACTGAACATACCCGAGTTAAAGGAAACCGCTGCACTCGATCTGGGCTGGGTGCGTTCCCAGTTCCCGGCGCTGAGTCAGACCGTCAACGGTCATCCTGCAGTCTTTCTGGACGGCCCCGGCGGCACGCAAGTTCCGCAGCGGGTGATCGACGCCATCAGCGACTACCTGGTTCATTCGAACTCCAACATGGGCGGGGCTTTCGCCACCAGCTGGCGGACCAATGCTGTGGTCGAGAATGCCCGCGCCGCGATGGCGGATTTTTTCGGCAGCGATGCCGATGAAGTCGTCTTCGGCGCGAATATGACCTCGCTGACCTACGCCATCACCCGGTCGATCGGACGCGAACTCAAGCCGGGCGATGAAATCGTGCTTACGCAGTTGGATCACGATGCCAATATCTCGCCGTGGGTCGCGCTCGAGGAGAGCGACGCGGTGATTAAATTCGCCGACATCAACGAGGCCGACTGCACGCTCGACATGGATGATCTGGCAAGCAAGATCACCAAGCGCACCAAGATCGTGACCGTCGGTTATGCCTCGAATGCTGTGGGAACGATCAATCCGGTCCGCGAGATTGTTCGTATGGCTCACAAAGCCGGGGCGATGGCGTTTATCGATGCCGTCCACTATGCGCCGCACGGGCCGATCGATGTGCGCGAACTGGATTGCGATTTTCTGGTGTGCTCGACCTTCAAGTTCTTTGGCCCGCACATGGGAGTGCTGTACGGCAAGCGCGAGCATCTGACGCGGCTGCGGCCTTACAAAGTTCGCGCCAACAGTGAAAAGATTCCGGGCCGCTGGGAGTGGGGCACGCTCAACCACGAGGGCATCGCGGGCATCACTGCCTGCGTGGACTATTTGGCCGATCTCGGGCGACAGGTCGCGCCCTCGGCGCACAGCCGCCGCGCTGCTTTGCTTGCGGCGTACGGAGCGATTCAGCAATACGAGCGAGGATTGATTGAGCGCCTGATTACCGGGCTGCTGAAGGTTCCCGGGCTGAAATTCTATGGCATCAGCGATGCCAAGCGCTTCGCCGAGCGCTGCCCTACGGTAGCGGTGCGAATCTCAAGCCATACTCCACGCGATCTCGCGACTAAACTTGGGGAGCGCGGGTTCTTTACCTGGGACGGTAACTACTACGCGATCAATCTCGCGGAGCGCCTGAAGGTGCAGCAATACGGCGGCTGTCTGCGGATTGGGCTGGCGCACTACAACACGGCGGAGGAAGTCGACCGGCTGCTGGCGGCGCTGCACGAGATTGTCGGTTGAGTCCCTGAACTCCTGTGCCTCCCTGTGGTCAGTCTTTTTCAACCACAGAGGACACAGGGAAGCACAGGGAAATCTATTCTGGTTTCCGCAGTTCCTGCACATCGGAACCTTTGCCGATCAGCACCACGCTGGCCATGTCGATGAAGAGGCCGTGTTCCAGCAAGCCTGGTATGGATTCCAGCTTACGAGCTAGCGCCGGCGGATCGGGAATCTGGCCGAAGTGGCAATCCAGAATGTGATGGCCCTCATCGGTGACCCAAATCTTGCCCGCCGCGTCACGGCGCAACTCCACTGACGCCCCCAACGCGGCCAATTCCTTCGCTACCAACGCCTGCGCAAACGGCACCACCTCAACTGGGACTGGGGCCTTTCCCAGCATCGAAACCTGCTTGGTGGAATCGGCAATAATCACCAATTGCCGCGAGGCCGAGGCGATGATCTTCTCGCGCAGAAACGCGGCACCACCGCCCTTGATCAGCTGCAGCTGAGGATCAACTTCATCCGCGCCGTCGATGGTGACGTCGATCTGTTGAAATTCGTCCAGCGTAGTAAGCGGAATGCCCAGGCTGGCGGCGACTTCGCGAGTGTGGACCGAGGTAGGGATACCGCGAATCTTTAGTCCGGCCTGCACTCGTTCGCCAAGGAAGCGAACTGCATAAGCGGCGGTCGAGCCGGTTCCCAGGCCCACAATATTGCCGTCGTGCACAAAGCGGATGCTTGCCCGCGCGGCTGCTTCTTTTTCGTTTTCGTTGGCCATAAACGCCCGGCTCAGATTATTCCACGGCTTGCTGCATCAGCGGCCCGGCGACAGCAATGTTTTTTATCAGCTCTTCGGGGACGGCGTGGCGCTCTTTCAGGTACTCGGGGCTGTTATAGGTAAGCCAGACCTTGCCCTCGGCGTCCTGCCAGGCCAAGGCTTTCAAGGGTAGATCGATTGCGAGGCTAGGGGCGGCGATCATGAGCGGCGTTCCTCCCTTCGGACTGCCGAAAATCAGCAATTGCGTGGGCCGCATTTTCAAGCCGGCTTTTTCCGCCTCGCCGCTATGATCCACGCGAGCGAAAATCTGCAGGCCGCGCGCTTTGAGGATATCCTCGAGCCGCTGCAAGGTTTGCGGCACCGGATACTTGCTGGGAAGATGAATGAGCCCCTGGTCTTTCACTTTTCCCTCCTTGAGTCCACGTTTAAGAATGTCTGGGTAAGCAACCCCAAAATCTTAAATCGCTGAGAGCGCGGAGAAATTCCGCAGAGTGCGCGGAGAGAACTAACCCTCGCCTGGCATTCTTCTACTTTTGACGATATTTGCGGTTACGGCGGTATACTTTTTTTCTTTGGGGGCGTTTATGAAAGCTCATTGCGGGCTTGGTCGAATCGGTGTTCTGGCGGTCATGCTGGCGGGGTGTTCCTACGTAGCCGCGCAAATCGCGTCCGGTGCCGCCTCTGCGACATCAGCCGATCGCAGTTTTACCATCACTACTCCCACGACCGGTTGGACCGACACCGGACTTGATCTGTTGATTGGGGACGTCGTGCAGATATCGGCCACTCCGGCAGGCGGCTGCGGACCACAGGCGGTCGACGGAGAATCACAGCAGCAGAGCTTGCCATTGCCGACCGCACCGGCCGGGGCGCTGATCGCGCGCTTGCATTCGCAGGGAGCGACCCCGCTGCTGGTTGAAAATGGCAAAGACATCCGCATCGAAGAGCCCGGCCATGTTTGGCTGGGAGTGAATGGAGGAAGCTGTGCCGGAAGCATTCAGGCGAAAGTGCACGTAATTCCGGCGTCAGGTGGGGCCGCGCCCGCAGCCACGCAGAGTTCTTCGCAGCCACAGGACATCAAGTCCAAACTCGCGGCCGCGGCGCAGGTGTGGCTTGCCGGACAATTCGGCGGATCGTCTTCGACATCCACTTCCTCATCCTCCACTGCTTCGTCGGGCGCCACGCCTTCGTCCACCGCCCTGCCCGTGGGCTCCGGTGCAACCACAGGCGCCACCACATCCCTGAAGCTTCCAACTGCAGCTTTGGACTCTGCTCTGCGCAAGAACATTGACACCCTCCCCCGCCGGGTTCGCGACCAGTTCAGCAACCTGGGAGACATGGTGAATTTTGTCTTGCTGGGCTCGCAGCAACAGGTTCAGGCGGCGCTCGAAGCCGCCAACTGGCACCAGGCGGACACCGACAACAACAAAGCGGTCTTGAATGCGGTGCTGCAAACTTACGAAAAGAAAGATTACCTGGCCATGCCGATGAGCACGCTTTATCTGTTCGACCGCCCGCAGGATTTTGGGTACGAGGAGGCCGAGGCGTATTCGGTGGTCGCCAGCCGGCACCACTTTCGCCGCGCGGCGCCG